>CACXBN010000142.1 GCA_902765885.1 uncultured Ruminococcus sp.
TCAAACAGTTTCAGATTGATTTTAGCCTTGTATTTGCCATAAGGCTCTACATAATCATCCGGTATATCAAGTGTTTTGGCTATCTCGTAAATAGGGCGCATTTCACAGCTCTGCGCAATTTCTATATCTGATTTGTACTGCATCTCTATCTCCTTATTTATTAAAATATTTTACCGCTGATTCAAAAATCTTTATTTCATAATTGCCGGGTACATTCTTGTAAAGGCCTTTCCCGACTCTTTCACTGTGGCCCATCTTTCCGAAAACTCTGCCGTCCGGTGAAGATATTCCTTCAATGGCACACATGGAGTTATTCGGATTAAATCTTACATCTGCAGTCGGCTCTCCGTCAAAATCAACATACTGGGTTGCGATCTGTCCGTTTTTTGCCAGCTCTCTTATAAGGGAATCGCTTGCGATAAATCTTCCCTCGCCATGTGAGATCGGCACGGAGTATATTTCGCCGACTTTGGCATTTGAAAGCCATGGTGACAGAACAGAAGCTACTCTTGTTCTGACTATTTTTGACTGGTGTCTTGCTATCGTGTTGAATGTAAGAGTCGGACTGTTTATATCAGTATCGATAATTTTTCCATATGGCACAAGTCCCAGCTTGATCAGAGCCTGGAATCCGTTGCAGATACCGCACATTAATCCGTCTCTTCTGTTCAGCAAGTCTCCGACACCCTCTTTTATTTCAGGATTTCGGAAGAAAGCAGTTATAAATTTACCACTGCCGTCCGGTTCATCACCGCCGGAAAATCCTCCGGGAATAAATACGGCATTGGCGTCGTCAAGGAGTTTTCTGAATTCTTCAACACTTCTGGAAATATCGGCTCCCGACAGATTTCTGATAACATAAACCTCGGGTATCGCTCCGGCATTTTCGACGGCTTTTGCACTGTCATATTCACAGTTAGTACCCGGAAATACCGGAATGAGTATCTTTGGTTTTATGCTTTTAACATGAGGCGCCATAACATTTCTGTTTTCGAATGAGTAGGCCGTCAGTGTCTTCTGCTCCTGTTTTATGTTGCAGCTGTAAACACTCTCAAGTTTTGATTCATATGCACCGAACAGTTTATCAAATCCGACTTCACAGTCACCAAAACTTATATGGTCATCATCGGTAGTAATACCTAGTTCTTCTCCTGCATCACAGCCGGATACCAGCTCTAAGACAAACTCGCCGCACTTAATATCGAAGAGTTCTTTTTCACTGATATCACCGGCAAATTTAAATCCTATGCCGTTACCCATAGACATCTTAAGAACAGCCTCGGCAATTCCGCCATATCCTGGCGTATATGCCGAAACGGCTTTGCCTTCAGTGATCAGTTCTGTTACGAGCCTGTAATTCTTGATAAGCGATTCCGTTACCGGGAGACCATTGTCATCATATTCGGGTTTTATCAGTACGACTTTATGTCCGGGTTTTTTGAACTCAGGAGAAATAATGTTTCCGGTCTTTGCCGTAGTTACCGCAAAAGAAACCAGTGTTGGCGGGACATTCAGATCTTCAAATGTACCGCTCATCGAATCTTTTCCGCCTATTGAACCTATTCCCAAATCCATCTGAGCTTTAAATGCTCCGAGCAGGGCGGAAACAGGTTTGCCCCATTTTTCAGGATCTTTTCCGAGTTTTTCAAAATATTCCTGGAATGAAAGATAAATATCCTTGTATTCTGCTCCGGCGGATATGAGTTTGGACACGGATTCGATTACGGCAAAGTATGAGCCATAAAACGGATCACTTTCGGTAACATAGGGATTAAATCCCCATGACATTACCGAACAGTCATCAGTATCTCCTTCGAGAACGGATATCTTATTTACCATTGCCTGTATCGGTGTAAGCTGATTCTTACCTCCATAAGGCATCAGTACGGTTCCGGCTCCTATGGTAGAATCAAATCTTTCACCAAGACCTCTCTTGGAACATATGTTGAGATCTGCAGCTAGTTCGGTGATATCATTTTCAAATTTGCCGATAACAGTTCTCTGGTATTTTCTGCCGGGATTTTTCACAACGACACTTATGTGTTTTTCGGCTCCGTTTGAAGAAAGGAACTCTCTGCTGAGATCTACGATAGGTATATTGTTCCAGTACATGATAAGTCTGGGGTCGCTTATTACTTCTGCTACTTTGCATGCCTGAAGATTTTCGGAATGAGCAATCGAAAGAAATGCATCAAGGTCTTTTTCTTCAACTACGACCGCCATTCTTTCCTGTGATTCGCTGATGGCTAGCTCGGTGCCGTCAAGTCCTTCATATTTTTTGGGGACTGAATTCAGATTAATTTTCAGTCCGTCAGCCAGTTCGCCGATGGCTACGGAAACTCCGCCTGCACCGAAATCGTTGCATCTTTTGATCATTCTGCATGCATCCGGATTTCTGAACAGCCTCTGGAGTTTTCTTTCCTCAGGAGCATTGCCCTTCTGTACTTCGGCACCGCATGTTTCAACGGAATGAACATTGTGTGATTTTGACGAGCCTGTTGCCCCGCCTATTCCGTCACGTCCGGTGCTGCCTCCAAGCAGGATAACGACATCCCCTTCGGATGGTCTTTCTCTTTTTACATTTTTCTGAGGAGCAGCTGCAATTACCGCGCCTATCTCCATTCTTTTTGCCGCATATCCCGGATGATACAGCTCATCCACTATTCCGGTCGCAAGTCCTATTTGATTTCCATATGACGAATATCCGTTTGCTGCCGTTACCACAAGCTTTCTCTGCGGGAGCTTTCCGGGGATTGTTTCGGATATAGGCTTGAGCGGATCGGCTGCACCGGTCACTCTCATTGCCGCGTACACATACGATCTTCCCGACAGCGGATCTCTGATAGCGCCTCCAATGCATGTTGCTGCACCTCCGAAGGGTTCGATCTCAGTCGGATGATTGTGTGTTTCGTTTTTGAACAGCAGCAGCCATGGTTCTTTTTTGCCGTCAACTTCAACTTCTATTTTTACCGTACATGCATTTATTTCCTCGGATTCATCGAGCTTTGAAAGTTTGCCTTCTCTTTTGAGATATCTTACGGCAAGTGTAGCCATATCCATCAGGCAAACGGGTTTCGTTCTTCCAAGAGACTTTCTGGTTGATATATATTCGTCGTATACCTCTTTTACTCTTGGATCATCGATGGAAATATCATCTATTGATGTGAGAAATGTTGTATGTCTGCAGTGATCCGACCAGTATGTGTCTATTACTTTTATCTCAGTTATCGTCGGATCTCTGTGCTCTGATCTGAAATAGTTCTGGCAGAACTTAATGTCATCAAAATCCATAGCGAGACCATTTGATTTTCTGAATTCTTCCAGACTGTCGTCGCTCATATCATTGAATCCATTCAAAGTATCAACTTTTTCAGGAATGATATATTTTGTCTGGAGAGTTTCAGGAAGCAGAAGGGATGCTTCCCTCGCTTCAACTGGATTGATTACGTATCTCTTGATTTCGCTTAACTCTTTTTCCGAGATGTTCCCGCATATGACATAGATCTTGGCGGTCACTATCACAGGCTTTTTATCTTTTGATATTATCTGTATGCACTGTGCCGCGGAATCTGCCCTCTGATCAAACTGTCCGGGGAGATATTCAACCGCAAACACTTTGCCGTCACCGAATTCCGGATCAGAATAAACATCGTCGAGCTGTGGTTCCGAAAACACGGTTTTGACTGCATAATCAAAAAGGCCGGCGTCGATACCTTCGACATCATATCTGTTCAGTACTCTGATTCCCGTAATATTGTCTATTTTCAGTAAAGTTCTGGCATCTTCGTAAAGTGCTTTTGCCTCGTTTGCAAATTCAGGCTTTTTTTCGACAAAGATTCTGTAAACCATTTATTTCTCCTCAGACAGTGCTGATAAAGCTCTTTTTCCTATGTCTCTGCGGAAATATGCGTTATCGAAATGGATTTTTTCCACATATGAATATGCCCCGTATACAGCATCCCAAAGTGTGTCTGCCGTACAGGTAACTCCAAGGACCCGGCCTCCGCTGGTTCTCAGTTTTCCGTCATCTCCCAGCGAGGCTCCTGCAACGAACACCTTATCCGTCAGTTCGTCCGGAATGCTGATTTCAAATCCCTTCTCATATGACTGCGGATATCCCTTTGAAGCCATGACGACACAGCATGCGTGTTTGTCATAGAACTCAACATCTATCTCATCAAGCCTCTCGTCCGTCACCGCCTGCATGACAGTGAAAAGATCTGTCTTGAGAAGAGGAAGCACGACCTGTGTTTCGGGATCTCCGAATCTGCAGTTATATTCGATTACCTTCGGACCTTTTTCCGTAATCATAAGGCCGAAATACAGGCAGCCTTTGAATGTTCTGCCCTCTTTATTCATAGCGTTTACAGTCGGAAGGAATATTCTTTCCATACACTCGTCCGCTATTTTTTTCGTATAGTACGGATTTGGCGCCACTGTGCCCATTCCACCCGTGTTGAGTCCGATATCTCCGTCAATGGCTCTTTTGTGATCCATGGAAGAAACCATAGGCACGATAGTCCTCCCGTCTGTGAAAGAAAGCACTGACACCTCAGGTCCGGTGAGATACTCCTCGATTACTATATGTTCTCCGCTTTTTCCGAATTTGCCGTCCAGCATCATTTCTTTCACGGCTGTCCTGGCATCTTCTCTGTTTTCTGCTATAATCACGCCTTTTCCGAGAGCAAGACCGTCTGCCTTTATTACTGTCGGGAGAGGACAGGTGTCTATATATTTCAGGGCTTCTTCTGCAGTGTCAAAAACTTCAAACTCAGCAGTCGGGATTCCGTACTTCTTCATCAGATTCTTGGAAAAGATTTTGCTTCCCTCTATTATGGCCGCTTTTGCTGTCGGGCCGAAGCACTTGATGCCTTTATTATTCAGAGCGTCGACACAACCCAGCACAAGAGGGTCATCAGGAGCCACTACGGCATAATCTATTTTATTCTCAACTGCGAAACCGACAATTCCTTCGATATCCTTGGCCCCGATATTCACACACTCGGCGTCATGAGATATTCCGCCGTTTCCGGGAAGCGCATAAATATTTTCAATTTGCGGGCTTTGCTTCAGTTTTTTGATAATGGCATGCTCTCTGCCGCCACCGCCAACAACTAATATTCTCATATTACACCCCGTTTATCAATGATGGAAAAGCCTCATTCCGGTAAAGCACATAACCATGTCATAACTGTCTGCTGCTTCGATCACCAGATCGTCCCTGATTGAACCGCCCGGTTCAGCAACATATTTCACACCGCTTTTCTTTGCTCTTATAATATTGTCTCCAAACGGGAAGAACGCGTCTGATCCCAGTGACACGCCATCGATGCCTGCGAGATATTCGTCTATATCCTCTTTTGTAAGATGTTCCGGCTGAGAAACGAAGTACTTCTGCCAGATACCGTCCGCACACACGTCTTCTTCGTTTTTATTTATATATCCGTCTATAACATTGTCTCTGTCCGGCCTGCTGATGGTTTCCTTGAAAGGCAGGTTGAGCACTTTGTCATGCTGTCTGAGGAACCAGGTATCTGCCTTGGTTCCGGCGAGCCTTGTGCAGTGTATTCTTGACTGCTGTCCCGCTCCGACTCCGATAGCCTGACCGTCGATTGCAAAGCAAACAGAGTTTGACTGAGTATACTTTAGCGTTATGAGAGATACTATGAGGTCTCTTTTTGCCTCTTCCGGAAGTTCTTTGTTCTTAGTCACTATATTTCCGAGAAGTTCATTGTTAATTATAAAATTGTTTCTTCCCTGTTCGAATGTGATACCGTATACCTGTTTTTTCTCAACCGGATCGGGGACATAATTTTCATCGATTTTTACTATGTTGTAATTGCCTTTTTTCTTTGTCTTTAGAATCTCGAGCGCCTCAGGATCATATCCGGGAGCGATTATGCCGTCTGATATCTCTCTTTTGATAAGTTTTGCTGTTGTGACATCACACACATCGGAAAGGGCAACCCAGTCGCCGAATGAACACATTCTGTCAGTACCTCTTGCTCTTGCATAAGCACAAGCGAGGAGAGAGCTGTCAAGTTCTTCAACATCGTCTACAAAACATGCTCTTTTAAGCTTGTCAGGTAATATTGTTCCGACAGCAGCGGATGTGGGGCTGACATGTTTGAATGATGCGGCAGCCGGAAGTCCCAGTTCTCTTTTCAGTTCCATAACCAGCTGATAGCTGTTGAATGCATCAAGAAAATTTATATATCCGGGACGTCCGTTCAAAATCTCGATTGGCAGGTCATCACCGTTCTCCATGTATATTCTGGAAGGTTTCTGATTCGGATTGCATCCGTATTTAAGTTCAAATTCTTTCATGTCTGCCTCCTCATTAAATGTTTTTATTTACTATTATTTCTTTTGGTTCTGTTCCGTCAAGCGGAATTTCTCTGACATACAATGAAACTTTATTATCCTCATTCAGGTTCTTCCAGCACATCTCACAAAGTTTTTCGGCGCAGCAAGGCATTTCGACTTCCTCAGGTTCACCATAGAACGACGGAATGGGATTGCCGTTTTCCTTATATGTATGGATGAAATGACCTATTCCGTCTTCAGGAACATAATTGTAGAAGAATCTCGAGCACGCGCCGCTTCTTCCGTTCGCGCTCTTTAGGATGGAAAGCTTATATCTGAAATCATTCTTTTCGTAATCGTAACACACAATACCCGAAATTCTGGGAGTGTAATTTGGTGCATCAGGTTCAAATTCCCTAGTCATGAGAGCATCTTCAAATGAGGATCCTTTCTCCACATAATCAAAAATAGTATTTGTCTGATCTCCATTGGTAATTATGTCTGCTTTTCCGCCGCATGCCGACAGGTACGGATTATAAATAATGAGCGACGGATCTTTCAGTTTCGATTCATCATAAGCCTTGGTTCTCATGCCACCTTCGAATTTCTCAAAAATCCTGTTTCTGCTGTTTTCGCTCCTGCCCATAATAAAATATGCTATCAGTGCGCTCTTGCCGGTCGAAGATTTTCCGATTATGATTCCCCGTCCGGGATACTCATTCTGGGAAAGAAGTTTTTCAATACTGAATAAAGCCATTTCCATACCTCTCATAGTATATTATTTTTCGGATACGATTTTAGAACAAACCTTTTCAACTGATTCGGGAAGGATGATCCACTCGGCCTCTTCCATGACCCGTTTCTGCAGCGTTTCGGGAGTATCATCCTCTTTGATATATACTGCCTTCTGAGCAATTATTTCGCCCCCGTCCGGAACCTCATTCACGAAGTGGACCGTTGCACCCGTGACCTTCACTCCGTAAGCAAGAGCTGCCTCGTGGACTTTCAGGCCATAGAAACCCTTGCCACAAAACGAAGGAATCAGTGCGGGATGTACGTTTATTATTCTTTTTGGGTAATGTGTTGTGAACTTCTCGGAAAGAATGCTCATAAAACCTGCGAGGACGATGATATCTATTCCATTGTCATCGATTAGGTCCATTATTTTTTCTTCAAACGCTTCCTGAGACCCAAGCTCTTTTTTCAACACAACTGAGGTGGGTATGCCGTTGTTTTCAGCCCTTGTCAATGCGTAGGCTTCTTTTTTGTTCGATATGACAAGCGATATCTCTCCGCTTTTCAGCAGTCCCTTTTTTTCATAATCGATCAGGGCCTGAAGATTGGTTCCTCCGCCTGAAACAAGAACAGCTATCTTCGCTTTTTTCATTTCGCTTCTTCTGCTCCCGTCTTTGCCTTTTTCCCGGAAAGTTTAATAAGCGCCGGAATAATCATTGCGCCTATGCTGTTTCCGAGGATGACAGTCCAGAGGAATCCGGTCGCTTTCAGACTGTATATGCCCGATGCGGAAAAATAGAACAGATCGGCTATCGAGTGTTCAAACCCGGACAGAATAAACACCGGAACACAGAACAGTATTCCTATTACCTTTCCGTTTTCTCTGTAAATAACAACGGCAAGATACATAAGTATTCCGCAAAAAACACCTCTTATGAGGGTTTCAACGAAGCTCTGGCCAAGTTTCGCATTACACAAGACTTCCGCTATGTCTCCGGACTTCGGAACGCCAAACCGGACAAGCAATCCGCATACATATGTTCCTATAAGATTTCCGAGAAGTGCAAGAAAAGTTGCGGAGACATTCTCCTTCTTGTGTGCTTCAACAAGAAAGCCTATCTTACCAGTGTAGAGGTTGTATCCTCTGAGACATATGCAAAGCAGAGCAACTGTGAATAGCACGGAAGCTGCTATTTTGTTGTCAACAGCAAGATAAACGGCCCCGCCTATACTTATCAGTATTCCAGCTATGATTCCGTAAATAAAATCTTTTTTTACCATATCTTTATACTCTCATCCGACTCGATGATTTCACCGAGAATATATGCGTCTATGCCGTTCTGCTTAAGTATATCGATTGATTTGTCGCAGTCGTCGGGAGATACCACTATGCTCATGCCTACTCCCATATTGAAAGTATTGAACATGTCTCTCTCCGGAATATTGCCTTTTTCCGCAATAAGTTCAAAAATCGGCAATACTCTGATGCTGTCTTTCCTGATTGAAGCAGTCAGTCCCGTGGGAATGCTTCTGGGTATATTCTCATAGAAACCACCACCGGTTATATGAGATATTCCCTTCACCTTAACCTGCTCAAGAAGCTTAAGGACCGGCTTTACGTATATTTTTGTAGGAGTCAGCAATGTTTCTCCGACAGATTTTCCCCCGAGTCTTTCTACAGGAGTATTAATATCACTGTTTTCGACATCAAAGATTTTTCTCACAAGGGAAAAACCGTTGCTGTGAACTCCGCTTGACGGAAGACCGATGATGATATCGCCGCTCTTCATGGTCTTATTGTCTATTATGCTTTCCTTGTTGACAGCACCTACGGCAAATCCGGCGAGGTCATATTCGTCAACAGGATAAAAGCCGGGCATCTCAGCGGTTTCTCCGCCTATGAGAGCCATTCCGGACTGGACGCAGCCATCTGCGACTCCCGAAACGATCGAAGCTATCTTTTCGGGGACATTCTTTCCGCACGCGATGTAATCGAGAAAGAAGAGCGGTTTTGCTCCGCTGCAGATGATATCATTGACACACATCGCAACACAATCGATCCCGACAGTGTCATGTTTGTCAAGAAGAAAAGCAAGCTTAAGCTTTGTGCCAACACCGTCAGTCCCGCTTACAAGAACCGGGTTATTAAACTCGCTCAGATCGAGCGCAAACAGTCCCCCGAACCCTCCGATATCGGAAAGGACACCAGGAATCATTGTCGATGCAATGTGTTTTTTCATCAGCTCAACAGCCCGATAACCAGCGGTGATATCGACACCGGAAGCCGCATACGAATCTGACTTGGATATTTTGTTCATTCGATTTATTCCTTTCCGTTCCAACAATAGGTACAAAGTTTACACGGCTCTAAACCTATTGCTTTTATGATTCCTTCGAGTGACTGGAATTCCAGAGAATCAAAATTAAGCATCTCGCATATTTTTTTGCGAAGCGATTTACCTCTTTCTGTTTCTCCGTTGCTGTATTCATCAACATATTTGAGGCCTTCTTCTCCCTCGAGCTCAATTATGGCCCTGCGTGCTATAAGTTCCATTTCGCTTGTCGCTCTTGAAAAATTGAGATACTTGCAGCTGTACATGATTGGCGGACAGGCAGAGCGCATATGCACCGATTTTGCTCCGTGTGAATAGAGAAAATCGACAGTCTCCTTGAGCTGAGTTCCCCTGACGATTGAATCATCCACGAACAGCAGATCCTTCCCTTTTATGAGATCATGCACAGGGATCTGTTTCATCTTTGCTATTCTGTTTCTCTCGATCTGTTCAGATGGCATGAAGCTTCTTGACCACGTGGGAGTATACTTGATAAAAGCTCTTGCAAACGGAATCTTACTTTTATTTGCGTACCCGATAGCATGAGGAGTTCCGGAATCGGGAACACCGCCGACGTAGTCAATATGTATTTCCCTGCCTGATTTCATGTCATTCTCAGCCATGATCTCGCCGTTACGGTACCTCATCATTTCAACATTTACATTTTCGTAGGTCGATGTTGAATATCCGTAGTAACTCCAGAGGAAAGAACATATTCTCATTTCTTTGAGCGGCGGAGACAATACCGTAATTGTATCTGCCGTCAGGCAGACTATCTCTCCTGGGCCAAGTTCCTTTTCATTTTCATAATCCATCTTTTCATATGAAAACGATTCAAAAGCTACTGTCATCCCGTCTTCGTTCCTGCCTATTTTTACAGGTAGTCTGCCGTATTTGTCTCTGGCTGCGATTATTTTTCCGTCACCTGTAAGAATAAGAATGGATGCTGTTCCGTCTATCTGATCCTGGGCATACTTTATGCCGTCGACAAAATTGTCCTTGCAGTTTATCAGCGAAGCAAGCAGTTCGGTAGAGTTCACTGCTCCCGCAGTCATGGCGTTGAAATATCCATGATTTTCATTCATTTGTCTCTCGATAAGCATATCGGAATTGTTAATAACACCTATTGCACAGATGGCATAAACTCCCAGGCAGGACTTTATGATCAGCGGCTGTGGATCGTAATCACTTATGATCCCTATAGCGGCATTTCCGTGCATCTCAGTAAAGATGTCCTCAAATTTAGTTCTGAATGAGGTATTTTGTATATTGTGAATCTCGCGCTGCAGACCTATTTTTTTATCATATGCAGCTATTCCCGCGCGTCGCGTTCCAAGGTGAGAGTGGTAGTCTGTTCCAAAAAAAACATCTGCTATGGCATCCTGCTTTTTTACAACCCCAAAGAAACCGCCCATATATCTTCCTTCCTTATTCTCCGAATACTCTGTGCATCATTTCCTTGTATGCATCCTCCACACCGCCCATATCTCTGCGGAATCTGTCTTTATCAAGTTTTTCGTTGGTAACTGCATCCCAGAATCTGCATGTATCGGGGGATATTTCATCCGCGAGCACGATCCCGCCCTCAGGAAGCCTTCCGAACTCAAGTTTGAAATCTATCAGCTTTACTCCAAGTTTCAGGAAGTATTCCTTGAGAATGCTGTTGACTTTGAATGCCATACTCTTTATAAGATCTATCTCTTCCTGTGTAGCAAGGCCCAGAGCCTTTGCATGATATGAATTCATAAGAGGGTCATGCAGTTCATCATTCTTGTATGAAAACTCTATAGTAGGTTCATCGAACACTATTCCTTCTTCAACCCCGTATCTTTTGGCAAAAGAACCGGCAGATACATTGCGGATTATTACTTCGAGAGGAACGATGCTTACTTTTCTGACGACCGTCTCCCTGTCGTTGAGTTCCTTTACAAAATGTGTCCTGACTCCGTTCTTCTCCAGCAGCTGCATTAAGAAGTTGGTCATCCTGTTGTTGATAGCTCCCTTTCCTGCGATTGTTCCTTTTTTCAGCCCGTCAAGTGCCGTTGCATCATCCTTATATGAAACAATTACCATCGTCTCATCATCAGTAGCATATACTTTCTTTGCTTTTCCTTCATAAAGCTGTTCTCTTTTTGTCATGACATTCTCCTATGCTTAAATTATTTTTTGAATTCGTTAGATATTTTATTGTCTTTTTCAAGAACCTTATCGGCATCAGATTTTCTTTTCTGAATCAATTTTTCGCGCAGTACATCGTCTTCGACTGCAAGTATCTGTATAGAAAGCAAAGCGGCATTGGCACCTCCGTCTATGGCGACAGTTGCAACAGGTATACCTGTAGGCATCTGCACGGTAGAAAGAAGAGCGTCAATACCGTCGAGATTGTTTGATTTGCATGGTATTCCGATTACGGGTAAAACAGTATTTGCAGCAATAGCCCCGGCAAGATGTGCGGCCATACCGGCAGCCGCAATAATCACGCCAAATCCGTTGGCAGTTGCATTTTGCGAAAACTCACTTGCCTCAAGCGGGGTCCTGTGAGCAGAAAAAACATGAACTTCATAAGGCACTTCAAACAGATCGAGCATATCCGCAGCTTTTTTTACTATCGGGAGATCACTGTCGCTCCCCATTATTATGGCAACTTTTTTCATAATTCTGCCTCCAAAAAACAAAAAATGACACACTTCAACTGTTATTCAGCAAGTGTGCCCAGACGGTCGGCTAATTAAAATTTTTCTGCTCCTCTGCGGTGCTCCGCATTATCCGTCAGTCGCAGAAAATCATCGTCTCCTGACTATTAAAATTATATCAGTACGGATGTAAAAAGTCAAGGAAAACAGCCCTTGCTAATATTCCCAAATATACGATAAAATAATGTTGGATTTCAGTTGAATGCTAACAAAAAGCACCTCATCCCAAATTGAGAGGGATGAGATGCTGCATTGTCAAATGAATTTCTTCATGGTTTCCGTTGCTTCACTGGGAGCAATCGAAGAAGTCATGACTATATTGAGAGAATTCATCTTGTCCAGTACATCGAGTTTTTTGAGGAACAAATCAAACTCCCCGATATCGTTCTGACAAATCTTCAGTGCTGAATCTATAAACAAATCGGTGACATCATGATTACTTGCAAGAATGCCTGCGATAAAGCCATACAGAGCGTGTCCTTCCGTGATGCTGTATGCCTCGGCGTCAATTAGTCTGCATTTGTACCTAATGTCGAATCTGAGCTTGTCGCCTTTTTCAATACACACAACCGCACCGTTGCTCGTATCAAGCGCTGCATTTACAAGATCAATAAGAGCTTTGGTTTTTCCTGATCCCTTAGTTCCTATGATTAATTTAATCATGATAACCTCCTTAGTTATTCATTTATTTGATTCTTGTTTCAAGTTCTTTTTTATGTTCCTCGTATCCCGGTTTACCAAGAAGAGCAAACATATTCTTTTTATATGCCTCAACTCCGGGCTGATTAAACGGGTTTACTCCGAGAATATATCCGGAAATAGCACATGAAAGTTCAAAGAAATAGAAGAGATATCCGAGTGAATATTCGCTTCTGTCTTCCAATTCAAGCACAATATTCGGAACGCCTCCGTCATTGTGAGCGATAAGCGTTGCCAGCATTGCCTTGTGATTTATATCATTAAAATCATTTCCCGAAAGGAAATTGAGACCGTCAACATCAAATTGATCGTACGGAACTGTTACATTATCCTTTGATTTCTTAATGTCTATTACGGTTTCAAATATGTTTCTGGTTCCATCCTGAATGTACTGTCCGAGAGAATGCAGGTCAGTGGAAAACATGACCGAAGCCGGGAACAGAGATTTTTTGTCTTTTCCTTCACTTTCCCCGAACAGCTGTTTCCACCACTCTGAAAGCATCTGCAGCGCAGGTTCATATGAAGCCAGAATCTCAATGCTCTTTCCGCTACCGTAAAGGATGTTTCTCAGTGCCGCATATTTGACGCATGCGTTATCCATTGAAAAATCAGAATATTCATTTTTAGCATCAAGCGCTCCGCGCAAAAGCTCATCGATATCGCATCCGGCAACAGCAATCGGAAGCAGTCCTACGGCAGATAAAACCGAATATCTTCCGCCTATATCATCCGGAACAACAAAGGTTTCATATCCTTTTTTTGTTGAGAACTCTTTGAGTTTGCCCTTTGCTCTGTCTGTTGTTACGTATATTCTCTCTCTGGCTTTTTCTTCTCCGTATTTTTTCTCAAGATACTCCCTGAAGATTCTGAAAGCTACTGCAGGCTCCGTAGTAGTTCCGGACTTTGATATAGCATTGATGCATATGTCTTTGCCATCACATACTTTCAGAATATCACTTATGGAACTCGGGCTGATTGAATTGCCTACAAAATACACTTCAGGATCGTTACCGCGAATGGAATTATATATTGGGCTCTTTAAAAACTCTATTGCTGCCCTTGCGCCGAGATACGATCCGCCTATGCCTATTACAAGAAAGACATCACATGTTTTCCTTATCTTTTCGGCTGCTTTCTTTATTCTGTAAAACTCGTCCCTGTTGTAATCTTCCGGCAACGTAAGCCATCCGAGCATCGAGGATCCGGCGCCGTTGTGATTCTTGACGAGTGAAAATGCTTCTTTTGCGATAGGGGCTATCTTTTTTATTTCTTCCTGTGATACAAAGCCCTCTAAATATTTTTCGTTTACTTTTACTGACATTAAAAAAGACCTCCGCCATACCCGAAAGAATTTTCGGATATGTTTATTAGTTGTGAAAATTCCAAAAATTTTCAACTATAGATATTACTACAAAAAGGTACATTTTTCAATGATAAAAATAAACCAAAAATAGAATAAAACAGCGTGCACTATTTATAAACAAAAACGGATATACAGAAGTATATCCGATTGAGTCACATTTCCAAATATCTTTCAAGCCATGCCACGCCGACATCGAGCGCTTCAGACAGTCCGCTCTTCATTCCCTGTTTAACAACTTTGTCCTGTGGGGGAAGGTTCGGATCTGACGCAACCAGCTGTACATATATCTGGTCAGGAACTTTTTTTCCGCGGACTTCCTTTTCCGTCATAATAACCATCTGCAGATAATACTTCTCTTTTACGTCACCATATATGATAATGTTATTTTCACGGACTAATGGCTTATTGCGATAAATGGCAAAATCTCCGTTGACTGTAGATTTCACATCTTCTTTGTTTATAATCCACTCTGCCATATTTAAGCCTCCTTGTTTTTGTTTCTGTGTTAATTATACAACATCGTGTTTCCCGTGTCAAGGAATCGTCATTGTCCGTGTTTACATGATATCTTTTTTTTGATATAATAATTAAAACAACGTTATACCGGAGTCAGGCAATGCAAAAGAAAAAAGAAATATCACTTGTATCAGTTTTATTCATGATACTCGTAATATTTATCCATATTTCATCGGACTGTATAAAGAATTACGAGGTTTCCTCAGCCGGATTTATTGTTTTCAGTTCTCTGAACAGGCTTTCATCTTTCGTGGTTCAGGGATTCATTTTTCTTTCAGGATTAAAACTCTTTATAAATTATAAGGAAGAATTTTCATATGGAAAATTCTGTCTTTCAAGGCTTAAGCGCGTCGTTCTGCCATACTTCATCATATTCAACATCTTTTATATCTTTATGGCAGTCATGCACTTTTTTGAAAATCCTTCGATCTCTCATTATTTGAAGAACTTTTTCCTCGGGGACCTGGTAAGCCATTTCTATTTCGTCATCATCATTTGTCAGTTCTACATTCTCATCCCGCTGTGGAGGTTCTTATATAAAAAGGTTCCCGCCATACCTGCTCTTCTCGCCTCCCTTCTTATAATGATAATGTCCAAGGTCGCTATTCCCGAACTGAGCCGTCTGCTGTTCAAAAACGAGTTTCTGTATAACGATACTCTGTTCACAACATATATATTCTATTTCGTAGCGGGGATATACGCAGCAAAATATTATGACTCTTTTATTGAGAAGATAACAAAATCAAAAACCGCGATTGCCATATTATGGCTCATTGCAGGTCTTGCCGATGCCGCACTTCTGTACATGATAAGGCTGAATATTTACTATCCTCAGTGGATAGAAAACCTACACATAGCCTACAGCATGCTGGCGATAGTACTCTCTCTCGCGTTTATGTACTCACTCAGGGAATGGAAATTTGCAAATACAAAAACCTTTTCCAGAATCGACAAA
>CACXBN010000143.1 GCA_902765885.1 uncultured Ruminococcus sp.
AACAGCACGCTGACTATAATGGTCACGGTGTAGAAGAGATAAGGCGAAAGGCCGAATCTGGTGTAGAAGAACTGGTTCGTGAACACCGCAAGGTAGAGAGTTATGGCCATCAGCATTGCCGGAGTCACGTAATGTGCGGACGTATCTATTCCCTTTATTCTGGTGAATGCGAAATACAGTCCGGAGAGTATAAACAGTCCGAGGAATATCCAGAAGAGAACCGGTCTGATATTCATGTAGAAGTTGTATTCCACTTCACCCGGGCTTCTCTTGAGCTCACTGAACAGCCAGCAGACGGCGATGTCAACAACAAGGATTATGACTATTCTTATGAACACGAGCATGGAAGCCGAGTCCTTGCTGAGTCTGTCCACATTTCTGGGCTTGTAAGTGTTGTTCTTTTTCTTTGTATTTCCTGCAGTAACGTTTCTGGTCGTTGCCATGTTCATGATTGTCCTTTCTCCTCGCGGAAAAACCACAGCTTATTTTTATATTTTTTATCTACCGATTTCAAATTCATATGACAGACATGAGAGCACAAACGGCGCGGCCGTTTCCGTCCTCAAGATGCGGCTGCCGAGCCCCACGGGCTTCATGCCGCGTTTTTCTGCCTCGTCGACTTCAGTCGTTTCAAAACCGCCTTCGGGACCTATTATAACGGATACGCATCCCGGACATCCGGACTTTTTCAGCGCCTCCGGCAGTTTCAGCGCAGTATCTCCTTCATAGCAGAAAAGCACCAGATCTGCCTTTGAGGCTTCATCGAGCATCTCCCGGAAAGTCATCGGAAACGTGACCTCGGGAAGCACTCCCCTTCCGCACTGCTTGCCGGCCTCATCCGCTATTCTCTGCCATCTCTCCGTCTTTTTCGGATACTCTTTTTCATCGAGTTTGACAGTGCATCGTCTGGATGAGAACGGAACTATCCGTCCTGCGCCGAGCTCTGTTGATTTCTGAACGGTCAGATCGAATCTCTCTCCCTTTACAAGCGCCTGGAAAACAGTCGCTGTGTATGGCGGTTCCGATGTTATTCTCTGCCTTTTCGATGACATGAGGCGGACTTCGTCGCCGACCGAAACAACGGATGAAATGTATTCATATTCCTTTCCGTCGCATACGGTAAGCTCTTCTCCGGGCCTCACTCTGAGGACCCTTGAAATGTGCCTTGCATCATCACCCGTTATGACGATACTGTATATTCCTTCTGATTCCGTAATTGCTTCATTTCCGACAAAAAATCTCGGCATGATACACCTCACAACCGGGCAAATCTCAGGCTGTCCGCTCCCAAAACCATCTTTTATTCTACCATAATACTTTACTGTTGTCAACCTTATTTTAACTCGCAAGGTTGACAATTGTAAAACCACCCGGGCTTATTCGCCCGGGCATCAACCCGAGTATCAACCCGGGTGAACACCCGATCATTCACCCGGATACTTTACTCCCATCTGGCGTCTGCATTCATCCATTATCTCCATGACATCAAGAGTATGACTGAACGGAACGTATCTGCTCTCCTTCAGCCCTTCCCTTACTTCCTCCGCCACATGTCTGAATTCGGTATCGTAAAACAGCTCGTTGTTGCGGTATATATCGGGATTTTTACCGGACATCACGATCTTTCTCGGTGCATGGAAGATGGGAGCCTTTATGGCTCCGTCCTCGCCGTATACATTGAAGTATTCCCTGCCGATCTTGTCCATTGCCACCTTGATCTGGACGGAGAATCCCGGATAATCGAAAACGATGTCTTCGGCAATATCCACGCGGTTTCTGACTTTGCCCTTGCATGTGATCTTATCGGGCTTCCCGAACAGGCGGTAGGCATAAGTGACGACATAAATGCCTATGTCCATGAGTCCGCCTCCGATCATCTCGTTCGTCGTGAGTCTCGGATTGTCGGTAACATAGATCATGGGGCGGCAGAATGAGCCTTTCGCGGATTTTATCTTTCCGATCTTGCCGCTGTCGACCCATTTCTTGTACTTATATGCAGGTTCATTGAACCATGTCCACATGGCTTCAGCCACATAGACATTTTCTTTTTTCGCGTATTCAATGACCTCCTCGGCTTCTTTTCTGTTCACGGCAAAGGGCTTTTCGCAAAGAACCGGCTTGTGGTTCTTTATGCAGAGCTTCGTATATTCTGCATGCTTGTCGGCAGTTACCGCTATGTATACGCCCTCGACATCTTCGGCGTTTATCGCCTCTTCGGGTGTATCATATACTTTGGCACCGAATGCCTTCGCAAACTCTTCCGCCCTGCTCTTTGTTCTGTTCCAGACCGCGACTACTCTTCCGGTCTCGCCATTCATGAGCTCACTTGCAGTGAGACCTGCTATTCCGCCGCTTCCGATGTATGCCCAGCCGAATCTTCCCATGTTTTTCTCTCCTTATTGTTTACTGTCACTTTCCGAATATTATATATCTGAACTCAAGCACTACTTCCCACATCAGATTTGCGGGATATTCAAAAACTCCTGACGGAGCGGGAGAACGGAAAACATTTTCAAACCCTGCCTTCCCGGCTTCCCGCACTGCCCTTCTCATATGATAGCCATTGGTCACAAGGACAATATACGAGTCTTTTCCCGTTATAACGGCCGCTTTTGAGAGATTCTCTCCCGTGTCTTCCGATTTGTCCTCTTTTATTATGTCAGCGGCCGGTATTCCGTTTTCCGTGAGGTATCTTTCCATCATTTCCGCTTCGGTTATACCGCTCTCTCCGGGATTTCCTCCTGCTGCGACGACCTTCAGTTTTTTGTCTTCATATATATCGATGGCCTTGTCGAGTCTTCTGGCAAGATCCTCAGGCATTCTTCCGTTTTCCGACGCCATGCCGAGCGTCAGGATGTATCCGTCTTCCGGAAGCCTGTCCGATGATATCCCGTATGACGATATCATGATGCCGAACACAAGCGATGCGACCGCAAGTATATAACATACGACGCGAAGGAGCCAGCCGACGGATCTGAGTATCACGTTTTTTGCTTTGGTGAAAAAACCCGTTATAATGTCAAGAGATACGAGGATGAACGCGAGGCATATAACGGACTCATATATGAATATCTCGGTATATACAGACGTTCTGACGACGGAGCTTATGCGTCGCACGGCAACCGCGACAATGTCTGCGGTCAGAATCAGCGAGAGCGCAAGAAGCACCCATCCGGCAATCTTTCTTATTTTCTTCCCCTTGCTCATGGCATTAAAACATCTCTGAAATGCCGAGAGAAGCTTTCCAGTGGTTGTAAGCGTCCAGGATCTTTTTTTCACCGCAGACCTTTTCAACCATCACGTCGCCTTCATATCCGATCTTTCTGAGCATCCTCGCTATATACACAAAGTCCACTATTCCGTCTCCGGTTCCGCAGTATTCTATTCCGTCGCCCTCCATAATGTCACCCGCATATACAAGGGCGATATCCGAACGGAACAGTTCAAACGCTCTCCCGAGCAGGTGTCTGACATTCTCCTGTTTTGCGCTTCCGGGAAGGAAAAGGTCAGCCGATGAATAGACCATTTTAAATCTCTTTGACCCTATTTCATCAAGCAGTCTTCTCGCGGACTCCGAAGTATTCACGATATGTGAAAGATGCATTTCAAGCGCGAGAGTTATTCCCGTTCTCTCCGCAATGTCTGCAAGCCTTTTCATGGTATCAGACATCGTCTCCCATGCCTCTTTCGTGATATTGTCCTGCGAAAAGCCCATAAAGTTCTGCGTGTTTCTCGTACCGCTGCAGACCGTTATGACGGGAGTGTCGAATATTTTTGCGGCAAGGCACAGGGATTTGAACCTTCTTATACCTTCGTCTCTCACCTCCGGGTCCGGATGAGCCGTGTTGAAAAGGCCTTTCAGAGCGGATACCCTGATTCCGTACTTTTCTTTAGCCCTGAGGACCGAGTCTATGGTTCTCTCATCAGTCACTTCGGGAAATCCGAAAAAGCACTCCGGTTCATAGTCAGCCTCGGTGATCGATTCAAAACTCAGATTCACACTGTCGAACCCTGTGTCATGTATGTCCTTAAACAGCTGCAGAGCTGATTTTCTCATGTATTCGGTCGAATTTATTCCGATTCTCATTTTTTACCTGTTTCATAAAAATATATTGATTGTTGATTGGAAAGGAGTCAAACAAAACCTCCACCAGATATCATTGTACAACAATAATGTGAACAGAATATGAACCAAGATGTTTTTTGAATAATTCTTCAGCTTCTGCTTTGCCGCTTCAGTATTGCAACCGTCATCCCGTCTGTGCGAGGTTCCATGGCAGGGGCAAAGGCAAAGGGCTTGCCTCCCGCTGTCCACGGAAAACAAACCCTTAATACCGCTTTTTTGTTCTTATGTCTGATTTTCAGGTTCAGATCATATGTGTTTCTTTTCTTTGTTATATTATGTATTTATTTTATATATTTTTGTGCTTGCGCCGGACTCCGGAATGCCAACTCCGATACGACCGATCTTATCGAGGATTTCCATCGGGATCTTGCATCCCCATTCGTTTGCAGCTGCTATGGCTTCAGCGTATGTGGGGTGTCCGTCGCGTCTCGACGAGTACACGATGATTCCGTCTCCGTCGGTAGGATTGTCTACTGTGTCGAATCTGTCAGCGTCCTCGTAAAACTTGTACGCATAAATCTTGCTCGGGTTGTTTGCAAGCCTGTTAGACTTATCAAAGTAAGTGAAGTTTCTGAGAATCGTCGCATTACCGTTGTTGTAAATGAAGTAACGGTTATCAACTCCCTCTTCGTATGTTGCGGACCACACTATATCCTTCAGACCCGGGAATGCATCAAGCCACTTATCTGTGAGATCGTAATCGAAGGATGTAAATGTCCAAGGCTGTCCCTCAAATTCGCCCCCTTCCATGTAGGGCTCCCAATCATCTTCATCAATGCTGCCCTGCTGGATAACGGATCTTCCCACGCTTATGTGTAGGTTGTCGGTATAACTTACGCCGGGACCGGGACAGTGAGCACCGTCACCTGTGATTGACTTAAAGATATTTCC
>CACXBN010000144.1 GCA_902765885.1 uncultured Ruminococcus sp.
AAATGGATTGGGAAGAACTTGAAAAAAAGTGTAAGGGCTGCACCGCATGCAGACTCCATGGCACAAGAAAAAATGTTGTAATAGGCCGTGGAGACAGAAATGCGGACATAATGTTTGTCGGTGAGGGGCCCGGGGAAGCGGAAGATAATTCCGGCCTTCCGTTCGTCGGTGCTGCCGGACAGCTTCTCGAAAAGTATTTTACCGCTCTTGGCATCGACAGTGAAAAAGTATATATAGCAAATATCGTAAAGTGCAGACCTCCTCACAACAGAGATCCGGAAGCTGACGAATGCGATGCATGCATCGGATATCTGAGAGAGCAGCTGAAACTGATAAAGCCAAAAGTCATTGTCTGTCTCGGCCGGATAGCTGCAATAAAGATAATAGATCCCGAATTCAGAATAACAAAGGAACACGGAAATTATACGGTTCGCGGCGCGTACACTCTGACTGCGGTCTATCACCCGTCAGCTGTTCTCAGGGATCCTTTAAAGAGAGAGGATATGTACAGGGATCTGGAAAAAATCAGGAACGATTTCTACTTGAAATAACGAACCCTGGGGGCGAGGCCGCCGAATTTCAGAATAATCTAGGTGATATGCTCCCTCTATGAGGGACAGTGAAATAAAAAAACACTGTAGAACATAGGGGGAGCATATTTATGTCTAAAAGGAAAAAGTCAGCAGCAGAAATAAAGGTCAAACTTGTAATAGGATATTTGGCGGGGAGCAGATCAGAATTCGTTTTCACAGCCTTTTTCGCTATTGTAAACCAATGGCTGCGCAACCGGTTGTTGCGGATTTTTTCCATTATTTAATGGAAAAAAGTTGTGTTTGAGGCAAAAAATGTTTCAAAAACTATTGACAAAGTGCTTGGTAATATTTATCATGAATTCGGATGAGAAATAATCTGTGGAGGCTGTTGCTTTATGACAGACAACATTTGCAAATTTGTCCCATATGATCATCACGATGAAACGATACACACCCTGTATTTTGTTTACGAGCAGAATTTTGATGCTCTTCCGCCGGTTCAGATGGTTTCCTTCTATAAATTGTGCATAGTCGTATCCGGAAAGGGAGTATACACGATCCATGAGAAAGAGCATTCGCTGAAAGAGGGCGATATCTTTTTCGTATTTCCTAGCGTCAGTCACTCTATCCGTTCCGAAAACCCGGAAAATGAAGATGAAAGACTGCAGTGCATATACGTCAGCTACCTCGGAATTCGGGCAAATCAGATCATGGAAAAGATAAAAGTTTCGGTGTCTTCCCCGGTTTATTCCGGATTTTCAGGCCTGATCCCATTCTGGAAGGAAGCGATCTTACATGCCACGAAGGGAAGCTTAGACCTTATCTCCGAAAGCGTTCTGCTTTATACGCTGTCCTTCCTGTGCAATGATGATTCCGATAAAGAAGACACAAAGGGCAGCAATATATCCCAGAGAATAAAGAAATATATAGATGAAAACTTTGCCGACCCGGATCTGTCGCTTGATGCCATATGCGAACACCTGCATTACAACCGCAAATATATTTCTTCCGTATTTAAAAAACACTTCAAAGTCGGAATCAACGAATATCTTAATTCCGTAAGGATTCACGAGGCCTGTGTGCTAATAGACGATAAAATGACTTCGGTAAAGAACATAGCGGCTAAATGCGGATACAGTGATCAGTACTATTTTTCAAGAGTGTTCAAAAAACATCACGGTGTATCCCCGCGCGAATATATAATCGGGGAAAAAGAAGGCAAAATATAAAAGTGTAACATTATAGTAATAAAAGTAATATAAAAAAGCGAATAAAAAGAATATTTTTAAGGAAAATGCCCAAAAATCCATCGAATGATGGATTTTTTGCATTGTTAAGCAAGGTTATCTGTAATATGATAAATATCGGAGCACTATCCATAAATTATGTAAGGTACGTAAGATGAAGAAAGCACGTTTGGGCGTAGTCGGTGCCATGAGAGGCGCCGCTGCAATGAGTTTTTGTATTAATACGGATATGATGGAGCTTGTGGCTGTCTGTGACTGCAATAAAGAGTTGCTTGAGACAGTCAGGGAAAAGCTCGGAAACGATATATCATATTATGAAGATTTTGACAGCTTTATTGCTCATGACATGGATGCAGTGATCCTTGCAAACTATGCGAATCAGCATGCGCCTTTTGCAATTAAGGCCATGTATGCCGGAAAGCATGTCCTTTCCGAAGTGCTTCCCTGCCAGAACATGAAAGAAGCGGTCGAACTCATAGAAGCCGTTGAAAAAACCAAAAAGATATATGCATATGCCGAGAATTATTGCTACATGCTCGGTACATTTGAAATGAAAAAGCTGTACCGCGAAGGACGCATCGGCGAATTTGAGTACGGTGAAGGAGAGTACATCCACAATCTGGAGAGCTGGTGGCCAAGTTTGACATATGGAGATCCGAACCATTGGCGGAACAATATGTATGCCACATTTTACTGTACACACTCCCTGGGTCCGATAATACACATAACCGGTCTCAGACCTGTGTCGGTTGTCGGTTTTGAGGGGGCGAAAAACGCAAGAAATCTCCGTACCGGTGCAAAGGCAGGCGAGTTCGGCATAGAGATGGTGACGTTTGAAAATGACGGAATCGCAAAAAGCATTCACGGCGGACTGTACAGAGATTCAGTATGGTACACGGTTTACGGCGACAAGGGAAGAATGGAGACGGCCCGTGAGGATGCAAACTGCGGAGCCACCGGTAAAATATATCTGAACTGCGATGAATACCCTGGCGGATATTCTACCGGAAAGCTCTCATGCTACGATGTTAAGTACGACAACATACCGGGACTTGATGGGTGCGGGCACGGAGGCGGAGATGCCCTGTGCATGTATCATTTTGCGAAAGCGCTGAACGGCGATGAAGATGCCGATATAATTGATGTGTATGAAGCGCTTGACATGTTTCTTCCGGGAATGTTTGCATATCGTTCCGTTTTAAGCGGCGGTGTCCCCGTAAGAATACCTAATCTCCGTAATCCGAATGAGAGGGAAGAGTGGAGAAACGATACTTCGTGCACAGACCCGGAAGCTGCCGGAGACATGCTGATACCTGTTTTTTCAAAGGGAAATCCGGATATTCCGCCTGCGATATACGAATCAATGAGGCAGAAAAATCAATATGAAATAGATAATAAACTTGGACCTTATGCTTTTTTGAATTCCATGAACAGTAAAAAGGAATAAATCAGCAACAACATAAGATTTGCCGATTGGTTCAAGTCCGAGTACCTGAAGGTACTGTATGATTTTGTTCACTGTCTTCCACCTTTTTGTTCTCTAAATGCGTGATGTAGTCTTGGAACAATAAAAAATATGTTCACGAAACTATGAATTCGCTAAAAAACCAGAATATTTATATCATTAATATAGCACCGCACAGAATAAAATGGGACGTTTACATTCACGGTTTGAGCATCTATAATTATATAGAAGTGAAGTATTTGTATATATTACTGGCAAAGGTTTTGGTACATGGCCTGTCGCAAATTTGGCAGTCTCTAATGAACAAAAGATAGATGCTATGACTTTCTATAAAATCAGATTTGATTCTCTGCCCAAAATATGTTTCGCTATTTCTGACTGCAAAATGTATTCTGAAGATAATAGAAATGTTATCGATCATCGTGCAGACATGATAGAATTATCGTTTTGGGAAAAGCATTTCATTCAAGTGAAAACGGAAACCGGAACTTACACTATCAAAAAGAATTCAATAGGTCTTTTTATGCCTGATCAACGCTATGAACTGTCATTTCCTCACAAGGAGGAAAAAGAATGTGTAAACTCCACTGTGGCAGTTATGGTACAGGGGATGTGTTTTGAACGATTTAACGTACCGGATTCCGAAATGCCCAGCATAATCGAAAATATTGACAATAAAACACTGTTTATTCCACAGGTTACTACGCTTTCGGAAGAAGAAGTTATAATATATCAAGCCAAATACAAGTCTATTATTAATCACTATGCAAAGACTGATAGTGCATCAGAGCAAATAATAGCTGTTGCGGAGTGGATGGAACTAATATCAGCCCTAAATAGTAAATTCCTGAAAATGATAATGGGAAAGGAAACCAAGAACAAAACAAGCACGTATTACGTTATCAAAGCCAAAAGATATATGAATGCCCGCTTCCGGGAAGGAATATCACTAGGCGATGTTGCAGATGAATTAAATATTTCCAAGGTTTATCTTTCAAGTTTGTTCAAAAGGGAAACCGGAATCACAGTAGTGCAGTATCTGAATACACTTCGTGTCCGGTATATAGGGGACTTGATAATAAAATGCAATAAGAGTTTGTCTGATATTTGCAGAGACGTAGGATTAAATGACGGCAGATATGTACAGAAATTGTTTAAGAAGTATTACGGAGTCAGCATGAGGCAGTTCCGTGTACTGGGTCATGCCGTGACTCAATATATTGATAATCCATATTTAAATATTCACTTGGATCATGACGTTTATGCAGAAATGCTTGATCATGTTAAAAATGAATATGAGTAAAAAAAGTATCTGAAGGTACTGTATAATTTTGTTCACTGTTCAGGACGGCCGGCGTTCATGGCCTTGACTAGTCGTATTTTCAAGGCCGTTCAGAGTAGGTATAACCGAATTTTGTTCATAATCAACACTAAGTCTTCATCTGCGCTTTTTGGGACAGTGTATTATATGAACGCACGGCCTCTTGTTCGGGAAATCCGGACGGATTTCTGCTTTCGCTGAAGACGGCATGTCCATTGGCGGGAGCCATTAAACTTGATACGAAAGCCGGCAACGGTTTTGGTATATATATATTCTAGATAAGGAGAATAGACGGACATGAGAAAATTTCTTTCTCTGATTCTTGCCTTAGTCATGGTGATATCCTGTGCTGCCATGATCTTTGCAGACGATGCAGCGGTCACAGCAACAGCACCTACAGATGACGAAACAGCAAGCGCATA
>CACXBN010000145.1 GCA_902765885.1 uncultured Ruminococcus sp.
ATTTATTACAGAACCATCGACCTGATTGTCAAATCTGCCGCCGTCAAGTGTCGTATTTGTATAGAATCCGGACATTCCTCTTGTGTCGTAGCATGTCGTTCCTGATGTCAGAACTGCGCCGTAGATATCCATATCGTCATAAATATCCGTTACAGCGTATCCGCGGAATCCCCATTCTTTGGCAAGAATGTTCGTCATAAGTCCGACTGATGCAGTACATTCCACGGGACCTATTTTTGAGAATGAAACCATGAGGCCTCTCATGCCCTGGTTAAATTCGGGTGTATCGTATTTGGTTGCTTCAAATGCATACTGATATGCACGAAGTTCCACTTCACGCGCTCTCTGCTCTGTCATGTACGGAGCAACACCGGAGCGGTTTGTTTCCTGGTCATTGAACGCATAATGCTTCGGAGCGGCTATGAGACCGTATTTAAGAGCGCCTACCGCAAATTCCATTGCGGTCACGCCGGACAGGATCGGGTCTTCCGAATAGTATTCTCCGTTACGTCCGTTGTATGCGTGACGGTGTGTATTAAGTCCGGGTCCCCACAGGATCGGAATACCCGAGAAAAGGCTTTCCTCGCCCACGAATTCACCGAGTTCACGGCAGAGATCGGGATTGAATGTGGATGCTGTAAGCGGGCTGTTTCCGAATACTTCCGGATGCCAGTTTCCGTTTTTATCAGTTGTCGGGATGTTCCATGGTGCTGCGGTATCCTTGCTTGACGAGAGCGCCACCGCGATTCCGTTGCCCGCATTTTCGGTCATATATGTTTCAACTGTGCCAATGGTTTCAGCACCGGGAATCGAGGGACCGCCATAAGTAGCAAGATACTGAGCTTCCTCGAGCGTCATGTTTCTGATGAGTTCGTCCCATTTTTCGTCATCATAATCGACACCCCACATTTCATAGAATTTGGTGCCGTTTCCTTCTTCCCATATGATGGCAGAGGTATCATCGTCTGTCTTTATAGTATAATATTTTCCGTTAAGAAGACTGATAAGCTCTTCATTTGTAAGAGTCAGATCATATGTCTTCGGCCATGTTCCTGCCCAGTCCGAACGGCTGAGATATGTAACTTCTCCGGGCTGGAAGTGGTTCCAGTCGGCATACGGAATCTGGTTGACTATCTTTTCCCCTGTCTTGGAAACGGAGAATGCAGTCAGTGAAATAAAGTTTTTGTCTATGTTCTTTTCAAATGCATCATCGGCTTTTCCGTCGACCGTATATCCCTGTTTTGCAAGGACGTTTTTAACGGCCTCGTGAGATCCGTTGGCAACAGTGAAGTAGTATGAGCCTTCATCGAGGACATATCCGCCTTCACCGTTCAGAGTGCTGTCATAACTTGCAATATACTGCAGATCGACGACAACGGTAACTGTTTCCGACTGACCCGGCTGGATCACACCGGATTTTTCGTAATTGAGCAGCTGGATTGCGCTCTTCTCTATTCCACCATTTATATACGGAGCCTGTCCGTAAATCTGTACGGGTGTTTTGCCTGCAACCGAACCCGTATTCGTCACTTTTACTTTGAATGTGGCTGTTGCATCTACGGATCCGTTGGAATTGTTTTTGACCTCAAATACCGGATCTCCGTCAAAATCAAATGTGAATGTGGTATAGCTGAGACCGAATCCGAACGGATATGTCACTTCCTCGTCATAGTTCCATGCACCGGTGGAGGCGTATGCGCCTACCGTGGAATCTGCATTTCCCTGTCCGACGACCGTGTCGTAGTAACGTGTTTCATAATAACGGTAGCCAACATAGATTCCTTCAGCTTCCATGATATAACGGCCCGTATTGCCGCCGAACATTCCGCCGCCGCGGGTTACGAGTTCCGAATTGGTATATCCGAAGTTGCCCATGTTCTGCATAGCCGGAGCTGACATGTTCTGTGCTGTAAAAATATCAAACAGTCCTCCGGAGGGATTTTCTCTTCCGCAGAGAAGGTCCGCAACTCCGAGCATTCCGTATGCACCGGGAGCTCCTATCCAGAGAATCGCGTCAACATCGGGATCGTTCTTGAGATCTGCTATCTCAACGCTGGCGGACGAGTTGATGAGCACTATGACCCTGTCACTTGCTTCTTTTGCAAGTTCGATTGCATCGCGTTCGTTCTTTGAAAGCGCGAGCGGTTCATCCATGCCAAGTCCTGGGACTACTCCGCCCGGAAGATAGTCATGGCTCTCGCCGGATGCGCGGGAGATCACTACTATAGCCGCGTCCTTATACTCTTTGAAAGAGTCCTTGTAGTTTGCGTTCACTCTTTCAAGATCTTCCAAAGAAGGCTCACGCGGATCGAACATCTCTTCAGCGCCCTCGTTGTATTCGTGGTGATATTCGCCGAGGAGGTTCTCGTATATGTCTATCATCGTCTGATTGAGCTTGTATCCGGCACCTTCAAAATCAAATTCGTCGCCTGTCCACGGGTCCATGGTCGGAGCGATTGTGGTTTCTCCTGTTGCCCAGCTGGTGGATGCGGAATCTGACATCGTATGTGCAAAGTCGGTGCGTGAATCACGCAGTGCCTGCTCGAGATTAATCACAGGGCCCCAGACTTTAACGCCGAAAGCGCTGCCCAGAACGGGTTTGTGGCTGCGTATGCCGAGCAGCGTAACACTAGAGCCGGAAGAGAGCGGAAGCGCTCCGTTGTTCTTCAGAAGAACGCTGCCTTCATAAGCCTGTCTGCGGTTCAGATCAATAGCTTTCTGAATAAGCGCGTGGCTGTTTCCGGTTCCGTCTGCATTGAGCACCTCTGCTGACGGTTTGAATTTATCGTAAAGTGCTCCGTCGGATTCTATTCTTTCCGACTGAGTTCCAAGGTATGTATCAATCGTTGCGGAATTTGCTTCCAGAGCATTTCCTGCTATGATTGATAAGGCGAGGAGAAGGCACATAAGGCTTGCCAGTCCCCGCCAGAGACCGGTTCTTTTCATATATTTCCTCCTTTTGAGATGAGCGGCTGTCTGCCGCATTTAAGGCAAGAAAATAATAACATAATGAAAACAAAAACGGCAGTTTACAGAGCAAACTGTCGTTTTTTCAGAGCGAATTGTCATCCCCTCATAAGGTATATGTTCAAATTGAATAGATCTCCCTCGACCGTGGCTTTTATCCTGCCTCCGTACTTTTCCGCTATAAGCGCCATTGATTTCATGCCGAATCCGTGAAATCCCTCATCTTCGGATTTTGTTGTAACGGGAATTCCGTCAGACAGGGAAATATCTCCCGAAAAGAAATTTGAGATATTGACGCTTACCATATCCCCTATATGTTCTTCAACTATGTCTATTATCCATTTTTCCCGGTCTGATACCTTTCTCACAGCCTCCACCGCATTGTCGATGGCGTTGCCGAACAGCGAATAAACGTCCGCCACGCTCATAAATGAAAGATCGCCCCCGTTTCCGGTATATGAGAGTGTGATACCTTCTTCACTGAGGTAAAGAGCATTTTCGGTAAGAAGCACGTCAAGCGCTTCGTTTCCCGTTTTTATTCTGCTGCCGTACACGCGTACTGCGTCTTTAATGGCTTCCACCTCATCTTCCGGGAGATTCATGTCGCGAAGCCTTCTTTTGAGATCGTGATATTTTATATTTATGGTATCTATCGTTTTCTTTGATATCTCATACTGTTTTCTTTCTTCTTTCCACAACAGTGAGAGTGTTTCGTTTTCATTCTGAAGCGACACGACTCGGAAGAGGATCACCTGCACGATAAGAGCCATAAGGCAGCTCGTTATGGCATACAGTGAAACCGCAACGGTTCCGGCCCCTCCGAAAAAGTTGGCAAATCGCGTAAGGCCGATGCATATGAATACTATCGCAAATGATATATAGTTGAATCTTCTGTCGCATTTTTTAAAGCATTCGTTGTTTTTTGAAAACTCTCCCAGCGTGAACAGGAACACGAGGTATATGAAAGGGAAAAACACGATTTCCCTGATGTTTCTTGCGTCAAAGGGACCATAAACGAAGTCTGCCATAACACCCGCGTTTCCAAGCAGGCTGCATATGTGGTATGCTATATGCTGCACGGCATATCCTGCCACACAGGATGTAAGCACCGCATAAAAACTCACCGAAAAGCAAAACCACATGCAGACTACGGTTACAGCGAAAAGCGAAACAAAAAGGACAAGCTGCGTCAAAACGTTGTTGTAAAAAGTATCAGGGAAAATGAAACAGGCTCCTGTGCTTACAATGATAGCTCCCGCCAGTCTTAGGAAAAACATTTTGCGTTTGTCTGCGGGGTACAAAAAGATAAGCTCCGCCAAAATCAGTTCAATAACATATATTATCTTCGATACCGTGGGATTCATAATTTACCTCCCATGAATTCAGCCATTGACGACAGAAAAGGTTTTCTCTGGGGCCTGGAAATATCGATTCTTGCTTCACCTACATACACACTGTCTTTTGTTACCGACGTAACGTAATGAAGATTCACAAGGGCACTGCGGTTTGCGAACACAAAATAGCTTCTGTTCAACTTCCCATATGCATCTTTCATGGTAGTATACTCGGGAAAAGTTCCATTGGCCGTATGATATATCACATAATGTCCGTCCACCTCCAGATATTTTACTGAAGAGACCCTGACCGACACCATTTCTTTTTCCGTTTTGACCTATATAAAGTCCTCGGTCTTCTGCGGGAGCCTGTTAACCGCTCTTTTGACTTTGATGGCAAAACTGTATTTGTTAATCGGTTTCAATATAAAGTCTATCGCATCCACTTCATATCCGTCTATGGCAAACTGGGCAAGATTCGTGACGAAAATAAGAGCTACGGAGCCGTCCATCTTCCTGAGTGCCTTTGCGGTATCCATGCCGTTTATTCCGGGCATTTCTATATCCATGAAAACTATGCCGTATTCGCCGGGTTCATACTTGTCAAGAAAACTGGCACCGGTTGAAAATTCGGTCGTGTGAAATTTCAAGTTTTCCGAACTTTCCAGGTAATTCAGACATTCACAGATTCGTTTTCGTTCCACGATATCATCTTCGACTATTGCTACCTGAATCATATGTGCTCCTTTCTGGATTATATTGCCCTGTGGCCTTCATTGCTATTCTACATTATATCCGCTCTGTTGTCAAACATCGGAATATCCTTGCCCTAACATCTTTATACGATTTATTGACAGAAAAAAATCGTAATGGTATAATTATATGATTAGTATTTCGGGAGGTAATTCGGGTATGGATGACACAAAAAACGTAATAAACAAGCTTTCTGCTCGGCTGATACAGCTTGCTGCCGAATTGCCCGGGACATCTGACTCGAGAAAAGAAGAGATACTCCGTGAACTGGAGAAGATCAATTTGGAAATCAGACAGGAATGGGCCAAAATAGAAAAACTCATCCCCGAATTAACAAAAAAACAGGAGAAATCATCACAGGACGATTCATTCTGGGACATGGGTAAACCTCGTAAGAAAAAGTACAGCCCTCCCGATTTCGGTGAACGGCTTGCAACATCTGATATTTCCGTGGAATCCTCTGACTTTTCGGGCGGCGAAAAAATCCCTCCGATGGAAAACGGTATAAGGCCGGAAACAAAACATATTTTCAAAAGGAACGCTGATACCGTGTCAGAACGTGTTACGGAAAACTCCTATACTCCTTTGTTTGAAGACGGAAGCAAGCGGCTTCTTTTGTCGAAGGTCACCGTTTCGTCAAGGCACAGAGAAGAGGACACATCCGTAACTAAAGAAGCGGAAAAGAGCCACAATTCAAGATCGATCCTTGATCCTGATGTCTCATTTTCTCCGGTTCCGTACATATCATTTATTCCTCAATACCACAACATGAGCAGCGATCAGGTGAAATTCTATCTGTGGTGGAGAGAAAACATAAGACTCGGAAGAGCTCCCAAGACCGATACGGCATATATCGTACTGTACATATATGAGATTCTCAACCTCCCCCACATCATCCCGCCGAATGAAGGGATGAAAACCATCGCTTTCTTGTGGACGACATACCGCACTTCTGTCCCGAGACTTGATTATCTTCTTTGTGAATGGGTGACAGACTACAGTCTGATCCACAACATTCCGCTGCCAGATTCAATCACCGGAATAATGGACGCGGTCGTCCCCAAATCCGTGCTCAAGGAATTTTATCTGGACTTTCCTTTACACCATGCTCTTCAGGGAAATGAAGAAAACCTTCTCAAGTTTGGCAGAATAATGTGCAACGTATCATCGAACTATGACTTCAGATCCAGTGCGAAATATTCCGAATTTCCTGCCGAATTTGAACATGACCTTCCTCTGAATGTGGGAAGAATAATGGTCGAAATACTCAAAGCCAAAATCGAACCTTTTTCGCTGAGCCGTGAATACACGCTGACCCGTGACAGTTTTTCCGGGGCATATATTTCCGACAGCATAAAGAAAAGAATAGATGTGACTCTTGTCTCATTCACGAGAAGAGCGGAAACACGCACTATTGTCACCTCCATAGTCAAACTGTGCGAAAACAAGCTTCGCAGAGACCTCGATATAAAATCAAAGCTGAAGGCGGATCCCGTTCCGGAAGAGATCAAAAAAATCTGCGAACTCATCCTGGGGCCCGATCAGCCACTGAAAGAACAGGCAGCGGATCCTGAGTATATGAAACTGTATGAAGCCGAAGATTCAGGGTTCGATTTCTCAACAGCTTCCGTACTGGAAGAGAATTCGTGGGTCAACACCGCCAGGCTTACAGGGGATGACAGTTTTGAAACATCTCCCCTCTATGAAGACGAAATAAACCAGCAGGAGCTTCCGGAAGGCGCTCTCAGCTCCGAAGAGATTACATACGGCACCGATACCGGTGATATTCCCGATGAAATCCCCTCTCCCTCGGAACAGTCAAAACCGGGTAACAAAAGTCTGAAAGGCGCGCTTGAAGCCGCTCTCAACGGAACATTCAAAGAATACTGCCAGTCGAACTCGCTTTATGAAGGCGATATGGCCGGTCAGCTAAATGACATTTTTATAGATATAACAGGCGATATTATCCTTGAGCCCGAAAACGACGGGATCAATTATGTCCTTGTGGAAGATTACAGAAAGGATGCTGAAGATTGGCTGCTAACACAATAACCAAGGTGCCGCGAAGAATACTCGGCACACTGCTCTCATCTCTTTCAGGCGGTGTTGTTCCGCGTACCGGAGCACCGTATATAGCTATAGGAAGAACAGATGAAATAACAGCTCTGACAGCTGCGCTCGACAGAGTGTCAGACGGAGAAGGAACCACAAAATTCATAATCGGAAGATACGGATCGGGAAAAAGTTTTCTAATACAGCTTTCAAGAGGCTATGCCCTCGACAGGGGATTCGTGACTGCCGACTGCGATCTTTCACCCGAAAGAAAGCTGGCAGGCTCCGGAATGTACGGGCTGGCAACCTACAGGGAGCTTATGAAAAACATTGCCTGCAAGTCCTCCCCCGACGGAGGAGCGCTTCCGGTAATAATAGAAAAATGGTTTACGTCCATCGGCTCTTCGCTTATGGAAGAAGGCTATGAACGCGACAGCGAGAGTTATTTTTCCGCATTCGGAAGCACTATAATGAAAAAGCTCAGAGAGCTTGAATCCGATGTCGGAGGATTTGATTTTGCCACTGTCCTCAAGACATACTTTGACGCCTGGAAAGACAATGACGATGTACTGCGCTCGGCATGCGTCAAGTGGCTGCGAGGAGAATACAACAACAGAACCGAAGCAAGATCCGCTCTCGGCATCAGATCGATTTCCATAATAAACGATGACAACTGGTACGACTTTTTGAAACTCTTCACCGCTTTCTCTCGGCTTGTCGGCTACAGCGGACTGTGTGTTTTCATCGATGAATGTGTCAACCTGTTCAAAATTCCGAACAGGGTATCAAGAGAAAACAACTACGAAAAAATACTCTCCATGTTCAATGACACCATGCAGGGAAGAGCGCCCGGCCTGATGATCGTTTTCGGTGGAACACCACAGTTTCTCGAAGACACAAGAAGAGGGCTGTACAGCTATGAGGCGCTGAGAAGCCGTCTTGCTGACTGCAGATTCGGCAACGGTGAGTTAAGATCCCTTATGCAGCCCGTTTTGAGGCTGAAAAGGCTTTCCGATTCGGAACTTCTTGCGCTGGTGATAAGACTGACACATCTTCACGGTGAATACCACGGCTGGGATGTGCGAATAACAGACGAAGAAATGCGGGATTTTCTTGCTTCATCCCTTAAGCGGGAAGGTGCCGATTCAATGATTACACCCCGCGAGATAATAAGAGATTACGTTACACTGCTGGACCTGCTCTATACGAATCCGGACAAGACATACGGTGATATAGCGGGTTCGATAGAAAGGAGCACGGCGCCTGTCTCCGAAACTTCGGAAGTTCCCGGGGAAGATACCGCAGACTCCGAAAACCAAACCGACAAAAAGACAGTTTCGCTTGACGACATAATTTTCTAAACAGGAGGGCATCTCCATGTCAGTGTTCGATTCATTTTCGCCTTTCATAAGAGAATTCATATACTCTCACGGCTGGCAGGAGCTTGGTGCTGTCCAGGTGGCTGCGGCAAAGGAAATATTTGAAGGATCGGATAACATACTCCTTCACTCAAGGACTGCCTCCGGCAAGACCGAAGCAGCATTTTTCCCTGTTCTTTCAGAGCTGTATGACAGCCCGTCGGCATCATTCGGAGTTTTGTACATAGCACCGCTGAAGTCTCTCATCAATGACCAGTTTCTGAGAATTACGGAACTCTGTGATGAAGCCGGAATCGAAGTCTTTCACTGGCACGGCGATGTTGCCCAGTCTCACAAGACAAAAGCTCTGAAAAATCCTTCCGGAATCCTTCAGATCACGCCAGAATCCCTTGAATCCATGCTTATGAACCGTTCCTCTGATCTCATAAGACTGTTCGGAGATCTCAGGTATGTGATAATAGATGAAATACATACGCTGACAGGCACCGACAGAGGAAACCAAATACTGTGCCTGCTTGCGCGTCTCCGCAAGAAAACCGGAGTGTCTCCGAGGAGAATCGGCCTTTCGGCAACAGTCGGGGATCTCAGAAAAGCCGCAGACTGGCTGGCAGCCGGCAGCGGACATGAGACCGTTGTCCCTGACCTTCCGCTTGACAAGATCCACTGGCGTCTCGGAATGGAACACTTTTACATAATGTCAAAGGATGTGGCCTCGCTTCCGACGGAAGAAACCATAAGGGATGGAGAAAAGCTTCCTTTAGACCTAGGATATGAATACATTTACGATTCAACCCACGGAAAAAAAGCAATCGTTTTTTCAAACTCGAGAGAGGAAACGGAATACATATGCGCGACTCTGCGCGAGATAGCAAAAAGACGTGGAGAACCGGACGTATTCCTGATCCACCACGGCTTCCTGTCGGCAAGCATACGCGAAGAAGCCGAAATGAAGATGAAAGACGAAACGGTAAATGCGGTAACCTGCGCCACCGTGACCATGGAACTCGGCATAGACATCGGCCGTCTTGAAAGGATCGTTCAGCAGGGTTCTCCAAACTCCGTATCCTCGTTTCTGCAGAGACTGGGAAGAAGCGGAAGACGCGGCAATCCGCCTGAAATGATGATGGTCTTCAGGGAGGAAAATCCGCTTCCGAATGCACCTCTGCCAAGTCTCATTCCATGGGAACTGCTTAAAGGCATTGCCATAGTTCAGCTCTATATAGAAGAGCGTTTCATCGAACCGCCTGCACTCAAAAAGTGCCCGTATTCCCTTCTCTTTCAGCAAACTCTCTCCATCATAGCTTCCAGCGGGGCAATGAGCGCGGCATCTCTGGCATCGCTTGTACTCTCTCTTCCTCCTTTTTCGATGGTAGACAAAGAGGATTACAGACTGCTGCTTATGTCGATGATAAACAATGACTGGCTTGAGCTCACCGATGAAAAGGAGATCATCGTGGGCCTGAGAGGGGAAAAACTCATTAATTCATTTAAATTCTATGCTGTTTTCAAGGACACCGAAGACTTCACTGTGCGCTGTGAATCGGGAGAGATAGGCGTTATCACGTCTCCGCCTCCCGTAGGAGACCGCTTTGCGCTCGCAGGAAGAGTATGGGAAGTAGAAGAGCTTGACATTCCGAGAAAACTTGTTTACGTAAAACCCGTAGACGGCAAAATGGAAGTCAGCTGGCCCGGTGACTACGGAGAAATACACACAAAGATCCTCGAGCGCATGAGACGGGTGCTCGAAGAAGACACGGAATACCCTTATCTGAGACAGGGAGCGCTTGAAAGGCTCAGGGTTGCGAGAACAGTCGCAAGAAACACCGGCCTTTGCAACAATATAATACTTCACCTCGGAGGATACACGTGGGCTCTGTTCCCGTGGCTCGGCACGAGAAGTTTCAGAACTCTCAGGAGATATTTAACCAAAAACGCGGGCAGCTACGAACTGTCCGGAATGGAATATGAAGGATGCTACTACATGACTTTCAAGCTGAAGGGCGGCAGCGGCGTCAACATGATGAAAGACTTATCGAAAAGAATCGCGGCCGATGGAATCGATCTTGATTCACTGATCTCTCCCGGAGAGGCGCCGGTATTCGAAAAATACGATGAATACATTCCCTCGGAACTTTTAAGAAAAGCATACAAATATGATAAGCTGCGCTCAGATGAGATTATCGAGAGAGCAGAAAAAGCGATAAAACAATAACAGGAGAAACACAAAAGATGCCTGATAAGATATCCCTGCGCGGAGGAAGGATGAACAATCTGAAAAACATCTCCGTAGATATTCCGCGCGACAAACTTGTCGTGTTTACCGGCCTTTCCGGATCCGGCAAATCATCCCTTGCATTTGACACGATATATGCCGAAGGTCACAGAAGATTCGTGGAATCATTGTCGTCTTACGCGAGAATGTTCATCGGACAGATGGACAAACCGGATGTGGACTCAATAGAAGGTCTGTCCCCCGCAATTTCGATAGATCAGAAAACGACATCAAAAAACCCGCGTTCTACCGTCGGAACGGTCACTGAAATATATGACTATCTCCGTCTTCTGTATTCCAGACTGGGTGTTCCTCACTGTCCAGTATGCGGAAGAGAAATAAGGCAGCAAAGCACCGATATGATAATAGACAGCATCATGAAACTTCCGGAAGGAGAGCGTTTCATGATACTGTCCCCCATTGTCAGGGCAAAAAAAGGAAGACATGAAAAAGTGTTTGCAGACGCCAAGAAGAACGGATACGTCAGAGCACGCGTCGATGGGATCACTTACGATCTGACAGAGGAAATCGAACTTGACAAAAACATAAGACACACCATAGATCTCGTAATAGACAGGCTCGTCATGAAACCGGGTATTGAAGGACGTCTCACGGATTCGGTGGAGTGTGCCCTCAGAGAATCCGGCGGCTCCGTTATATGCATGACTTCCCCGAGAGACGGTTCAGACGGTACCGAAGAGGTTTATTCTACCAATTACGCATGTCCCGAGCACGGTGAAAGCTTTCCGGAACTTGAACCGAGGGCATTCTCTTTCAACAATCCGTTCGGAGCATGTCCCGTCTGCTCAGGCCTCGGGGTACTGCTCACACCGGATGTGAGAAAGATAATACCAGACAAATCTCTTTCTCTTGAAGAGGGAGCGATTGCCGTGAACGGATTCAAGACACTCACGGATGACAGCTGGAACGGTCCCCTTATAAAGGCGGCAATCGAAAAATACGGCGTCTCTTTGTCAACTCCCGTGTCCGAATACCCAAAAGCCGCATATGACGTGCTTCTATACGGCTCTGACGACATGTATACCGTCACCAGATCTTTCGGTGAAAGGGTCCAGACGCAAACCGTTAAATTTGACGGAATAATCCCGATGATTGAAAAAAGAGCCCAGCCGGGAAGCTGGGACCATGAATATTATGAACAGTTCCTCACCGAAAACGACTGTCCGGGATGTCATGGCGCAAGGCTGAACAAAGACATCCTCTCCGTCACTGTCGGAGGGAAAAACATATATGAATTCTGCAACACATCCGTATCGGATGCGCTTGAGTTCACAAAAAATCTGAAATTTTCAAAGGAAGGCGAAATAATCGCGAAGGAAATAATAAAGGAGCTGAAAAGCCGACTCGGGTTTCTTGTTTCCGTGGGTCTTGATTACCTTACGCTGTCA
>CACXBN010000146.1 GCA_902765885.1 uncultured Ruminococcus sp.
GATTAAATGCACAACCGTCATGTTATTCATGGCAGCGCTTGCTTTCGTTCTCGCAGTATGCACCCATGCTGAAGAACCGGGTATCCGTGTTGCTTTTATTGACAGCGGTATTTCAACAAAACACATTGACAGTTCCAAGGTATTACAGGGTGTCAACTATGTTTTCCCTGAGTATGACACACAGGACCGTATTGGACACGGTACGGCTACAGCCGGTTTGGTCATGGGGGCAGAAGACCAGGGAATAATCGGAGTCTGTTCGGATATAATTGCTGTCCCTCTTGTGGTTGTGGATGTGTATCCTTCCGGTGTTACGATGAACGGAGGTCCTGATGCGCTCTGCAAAGCTATTTATGACGCAGTTGATCTTTTCGGATGCAGGATCATCAACATAAGTCTCTGTACGACGGAAAATTCGTCAGCTTTAAAAGATGCAGCGGACTATGCCGAATCCCGTGGGGTTTTAATCATCGCATCGGTTGGAAATGACGGAAATACGGATCAGATTTATTATCCTGCCGCGTATGAAACAGTTGTGTCTGTCGGTTCGGCAGATGGCAATCAAGCCGCATCGTTTTCACAGGACGGCGTTGATATACTTGCTCCGGGAATGGATTTGAAAACCGCGACAAATCACAATACAGTCGATGCGACAACAGTATCAGGCACATCATATTCTTGCGCCGTGATTACGGGTATTTGCTCAAAGATTCTCACTGCTTATCCGGAAATGACCCCGTCTGATGTTCGAAGAATATTGTTTACTTTGGCTGAGGACGTTATGGATGATGGCTTTGATCTGAGAAGCGGGTGGGGAATCCTTAGTGCAGACACGGTTATACCATCGGTATTCTGGGATGTATCCGAAACTCTTTGGAGCAGGCACAGTATCCTGCAGATGTATGAGCAGGGACTGATGCGCGGCGTGGGAATCGGACGGTTTGCGCCGGATGGCAATCTTACACGCGCCATGCTTGCGGTTATTCTGTACAGAATGGCCGGGACACCCGAAATCACGGATAAAACTGAATTTCGTGATGTTGATGCAGAAGCATATTACGCTGATGCTGTGATTTGGGCTTCTGATATGCAGATCATGAAAGGATACGGCAACGGACGTTTCGGGCCGGATGATTATGTTACGCGTGAGCAAGCCGTGACTCTTCTCTGGAGATACGATAACAGCGAAATTACCGGATGGGATGGTCTCTCTGACTTTAAAGATGCCGATAATATCAGTTTATGGGCAAAGGATGCATTTGCATGGGCAGTAAGCAAAGGGATTGTTTCCGGACGAGAAAACGGAGCTCTTGATCCTAAAGGGACCGCGACACGAGCTGAGATAGCTCATCTTGTCCAAAATTATAAGACCGCGATATTGGATATGTGATGAAAACCTGCTTAACCACATCGCGTGTCTTTCAATGTAACCCAGGAGCCAAATAAGCTGATCAGCTCATGATGTCTTGCTTTTGGCATTATGAGACAACAGTATTGATGGCTTGTACACGACTTTATCATTAGACAATAAGAAAAAAAGAACACAGATAAGCCCACAATGTGCAGCTGTTTCTGTGTTCTTTTGTTGTTTCAAATCAGATGAGTCGATTTAGGCTGCTGCAATATACATGGAATTACAGCATAGATACGGTTGACGATTTGTCATTCAAGTTCAAAAGCGCCGGTATAGAGCTGATAGTAAGTGCCTTTTTGCTCTATAAGCTTTTCGTGGCTGCCTCTTTCAATTATTTTCCCGTGATCCAGAACCATAATGACGTCGGAGTTCATGACTGTTGAAAGCCTGTGGGCTATAACGAATACGGTCCTGCCTTCCATCAGCTTGTCCATTCCCCTTGATACTATGGCCTCTGTTCTCGTGTCAATCGAAGAGGTTGCTTCATCGAGGATCATTACGGGCGGATTTGCAACAGCAGCACGGGCTATCGCGATAAGCTGACGCTGTCCTTGGGATAGATTTGCTCCGTTGTTTGTGAGCATCGTGTTGTATCCTTCGGGAAGTCTGGTTATAAAGTCGTCGGCGCCAGCAAGCTTTGCGGCTTCAATGCATTCTTCATCCGTTGCGTCAAGTTTGCCGTATCTTATGTTTCCGATAACGGTGTCGGTAAAGAGGTTTGTGTCCTGAAGAACTATTCCGAGGGAAGCTCTCAGGTCTGCCTTCTTTATCTTGTTGATATTTATGCCGTCGTATCTGATTTTGCCGTCCGCTATGTCATAGAAACGGTTTATGAGATTGGTTATGGTGGTCTTTCCTGCGCCTGTAGCTCCTACAAAGGCCACCTTCTGTCCAGGTTCCGCATAGACCGAAACATCTGTAAGAACCTGTTTTTTGCCGTCATATGAGAAGTCCACATCGAACATTCTCACATCACCTGCTAGCGCGGTATATGTTGTCGTGCCGTCTCCGTGAGGATGTTTCCAGGCCCACTTTCCGGTCCGTTCCTTGCTTTCGGTTATGTTGCCGTTTTCGTCAATGTTTGCGTTTACAAGCATGACATATCCGTCATCTGTTTCCGGTTCCTCATCCATCAGGGTGAATATTCTGTCTGCACCCGCAAGCGCCATTACCAGGGTGTTGAACTGCTGGGAAAGAGAGTTTACGTTGCCGGTGAACTGACGTGTCATGCCGAGGAACGGGATGACAACGCTGATCCTTAGCGGATCTCCGGAAAGAGAAAAGTTCGGAGCGTTCAGAACAAGTAAAATGCCTCCTATCATTGCCGTAAGGACATATAAAATGTTTCCTATATTTCCTATTACCGGTCCTAGAGTGTTGGCATATGCGTTTGCCCTGTATCCGTCTTCAAAGAGCTGTTCGTTCAGCTTATTGAATTCTTCTTCGCATTCGGCTTCATGATTGAATACTTTAACCACTTTCTGGCCGTTCATGGTCTCCTGAACATAACCTTCAACACGACCGAGAGATTTCTGGTTTCTTACGAAGTATTTCGAAGCTCCGCCTCCGACCTTCTTTGAAACAATGAACATGGCGATAACGCCGAGAAGCACAACGAGAGTCAGCCATCCGCAGAAGTATATCATAATGGACATTACGACAAGGACTATGGCTCCGGACTGTATGAGAGTGGGGAGTGTCTGTGAAACAAGCTGTCTCAGCGTGTCTATGTCGTTCGTGTATATCGACATTATGTCTCCGTGCTTGTGCGTATCGAAGTATTTTATCGGAAGGTTCTGCATCTTGTCAAACATGGCACATCTCATCTTTGATAAGAATCCCTGTGTTATGTATGCCATAAGCTGCGTATACGTGAACATCGAGATGAGGGAGAGGAGATAGAGCGATATAAGGACGATAAGAAGTGGAACTATTTTTTCTGCCGCAGTCTGCCAGTCTCCTGATTCAGTGTATGCTTGTATTATTTCTATTATCTGCTGTTGGAAAAGAGAGGGTGATGAAGATACAATAGCAGAAAAGAGAATGCATAATGCGGTGAGAGGCACAAGAACAGGGTAGAACGAGAACAGCATTTTTATAACTCGTCCGAGAACGCCTTTCTTAATCGGGGGACGTGAGTTGGCTTTTTTCATTTCTGCTCACCTCCCTTGTTCTGCTGTTCATATACTTCCTTGTATATCTGATTGTTCTCAAGCAGATATTCCGGCGTTCCGATCGCGTCGATCTTGCCGTTGTCCATAACTATCACGCGGTCGGCGTGCTCTACCGAAGCTATCCTCTGCGCGATTATTATTTTGGTAGTATCGGGAATATATGATTCAAATCCTTTTCTTATAAGAGCATCCGTACGTGTATCCACGGCGCTCGTGGAGTCGTCGAGAATCAGGACTTTAGGTTTTTTGAGAAGCGCTCTCGCGATACATATCCTCTGCTTCTGACCGCCTGACACATTTGTGCCGCCCTGTTCGATCATGGTGTCGTAACCGTCCGGGAACTGAGAAATGAATTCATCAGCCTGAGCCAGTTTACATGCTTCAATGAGTTCTTCATCAGTGGCATTTTTGTTGCCCCAGCGAAGATTGTCCTTGATGGTGCCAGAGAACAGAACATTTTTCTGAAGTACGACGGAAACCGCGTCTCTCAGTGTTACGAGGTCATATTCTCTTACATCTGTCCCGCCGAGCTTGACAGAGCCGACGGTCACATCATAAAGACGGGATATAAGCTGGATAAGAGTTGATTTGCTTGATCCTGTTCCGCCTATGATTCCGATAGTTTCGCCGGAGTTTATGTGGAATGAAACATCGGCAAGCGCATAATTATCGGATTTGGCCGAATACTTGAAGCTTACGTCTTCAAAATCAATGGAACCGTCTTTTATTTCATATACCGGATTCTCCGGATTTGTTATGGCTGATTCTTCGCAAAGCACTTCATCTATTCTTCTCATGGATTCAAGAGACATCGTAAGCATGACGAATATCATCGAGAACATCATGAGTGAGAAAAGTATCTGCACTCCGTAAGTAAGCATGGCGGAGAGCTGGCCGACGTCTATGTCGACTCCGCGCCCTTCTATTATGAGCTTGCCTCCGAAATACATGATGAATACAATATTGAAGTACATGCAGAACTGCATAAGCGGGCTGTTCAGAGCCACGATTCTTTCTGCTTTGGTGAAATCTTTTCTGATGTTTTCAGCAGCTGAACCGAATTTTTTCTTTTCGTATTCTTCACGCACAAAGCCTTTGACGGTGCGCATGGCCATTACATTTTCTTCGATCGATTCATTCAGCTTGTCGTATTTTTTGAAGACTGCTCTGAAGGCCGGCATGGCATTTTTTGCTATCAGTATCAGACCTGTGGCAAGGAAGGGTATCACTATAACGAACGAGACGGCAAGAGACTTTCCGAGTCTGAATGCCATAACCGTCGAAAAGACAAGCATGAACGGGCTTCTGACAGCGATTCTGATAATCATCATATATGCCATCTGGACATAGCTGACATCGGTAGTCATTCTGGTGACCAGTGATGCGGATGAAAACTTGTCGATGTTCTCGAAAGAGAATGTCTGGGTTTTTTCGAATATTCTTCTTCTCAGGTTTTTTGCAAAACCGGATGAAGCTTTGGAGGCAGTAAACGCGGCTGAAGCGCCGAATGCCAGTGAAATAAGCGCCAGAACAAATAGTATCAGACCATGTCTGAGTACATTTGAAAGATCCGAGCCTGCCTTAATCTCGTTTACCAAATACGCAATTTCAGTCGGCATTATACATTCGATAATGACCTCTCCAACGATAAGAAGGGGCGTCAGAATCGATAATTTTTTATATTGTCCGACAGATTGCAACAGTCGTTTTATCATTAATGTTTTTCCTCTCAGTTAATCATGTCATTATACTACTTCGGACTCATTCAAGTCAACAATAACATCTCCCGAATGTATGCAGAAAAATGGGACTTGAAAGACGGCATATTTGGCTATATTTATATTTCGGAAGAGTGTTTTATCAATATGTTGATGTTTCGACGATTCGTGAGGGCGCTTTTGTTGACTTTGACGTGTTCATATGATAAAATTTCAAAATGGATTATAATGTGAGGAAAGGACATGGCACAATGCTGAATGCTTTTGATTACCTGCTTGATACGGCGTCTTTGCATCCCGAAAAAATCGCATTTTCGGACAAAGATAAAGCTGTGACTTTTTCAGAGCTGCTTCAGTGCACCGAGATGCTCGGAAAGGCAATATCCGACAAAGCGGTCTCTCCGAAAGGATTCGTGGCCGTGTTTGTTGGCAGGAGAGTCGAATCGGTGATCGGAATGCTTGCATGTCTTTCTGCAGGATACACATATGTGCCTGTAGACGAGTCCTCTCCAACAGACAGGATAATGGAGATACTGCGTCAGACAAAACCGTTTCTTGCCCTTTATTCTCAAAACAGCAGGGTTGATCCTTCCGTCTTTTCGGATTTCTGCGAAATGATGAGTATGGATGAAGCGTATGGAAAATATGACCCTGACGTACGCAGGTACCTTTCGGCCAGAAGAAAAAAAGTGCTTGATATAGATCCCGCATATGTCATTTTTACATCAGGATCCACAGGAGTTCCAAAGGGAATACTTGTTTCTCACAGATCCCTTATCGACTTCACCGACTGGATGGATACGGCCGCATCTCTCGCTGCAGATGATGTTCTCGGAAATCAGGCTCCGTTCTATTTTGACCTTTCGGTGAAAGACCTTTATCAGACACTGAAAACCGGGTGCTCATGTCATATTCTCGAAAGAAAGCTGTTCATGTTTCCTTCTCTCCTTGTGGACAGAATGAACGAAAAGAAGATAACAGCCATCATTTGGTCGACATCCGCTTTCAGACTTGTTGCGGAGTGCGGCATACTGGAAAAGAAAAGTCCCGTGACGCTGAAAAAAGCTCTTCTCGGTGGAGAGGCGCTGCTGGCAAAACACGTGAATATATGGAAAAAAGCCGTAAGCGGCATAAAGATAACGAATCTTTACGGTCCTACCGAGGTCACTGTGGACTGCACATATTACCCGATAGAAAGGGAATTTGAAAATAATGAACCGATCCCCATCGGGAAGGCATGCGAAAACATGGAAGTTTTTCTGCTCGACGAGAACGGAAGGGAAGTTCCAAAAGGCGAGACCGGTGAGATATGCGTAAGAGGAGCAGGAGTCGCGATAGGATACCTCGGCGATTTCGAGAAGACGAGGAATTCCTTTGTTCAGAACCCGCTTAACGATTCCTATCCGGATATAATATATAAAACAGGCGATCTTGCATACATTGACAAAGACGGTAATTTTGTGTTTGTTTCCCGCAAGGATGCCCAGATAAAACACATGGGCTACAGGATTGAACTTCAGGAAGTTGAAAACGCAGTTGCATCCGTTGACGGAGTGAAAGAGTGCGGCTGCACGTTTGACAGTGAAAACGACCGCATCGTGTGTGCTTTTTCTTCGGAGATTGGAAAAGACTTGATTGCAGCAGGATTGAAGGAAAAACTTCCAAAATACATGATCCCAGATGTCTGGATTAACATGAAAGAAATCCCGCATACGCCAAACGGAAAAATCGACAGAAAAAAGATCAGGGAGCAATATGAGCTTGAAAAAAGTAGATGATCCTTCAGAGCTTTCGGCTGCCGTGAAGGAGTCATATCATATCGGAAGTATTACTAACATTCCCCTTGACACAGGCAAATTCATGCCTGAGATTCTGCTCGGGAATGTAATGATGGAAAAACACGGAAACAATCTCTTCGTGCTGAAGAAGACCGAGTATGTTAATAAGCTTTACTTCATAATAAATGACTTTGAAGATCTTAGCCTTGATATCCCTGAAAAAACTGTTACCGAGTATTCATATAAAACAAGGGATTCCGTAAAAGATTTTGAAAGCTTAAAACGGCTGAGTGACAGACTCGAAAAACTCGCTATGACGGAGGTCCTTTCCAGGAAAAGATTCTCTCTGAAGTGCGGCGGGGAAGAACACACTGCCGCAGTAAATGATGCAGTTTCATTCAGAATAGCGGGGACCGGTGACAGCGCTCTTGTTCTTACGACACTGACAGCCAATTTTGATGTTCAAACCGGATGTATTCCGAGCCGTGACGAAATGAATGCGGCCCTTGAAGCCGGAAACATCATATTTGCCGAGGTTGACGGGAAAACCGCAGGACTTATCCATCTTGAGGGTAATGACCGCTCGGCTGAGATAAGGCATCTTTGCGTTAATGATGAGTTCAGAAACAAAGGCATTGCGGAAACGCTTGTCGGACATTTTATAAGCTTTTTTAAAGGCTCGATCGTCAGAGTCTGGACGGGAGAGAACAATACTGCTGCGATAAGGACTTACAGCAGATTCGGATTTATGGAAGACGGAATGAAGTCCTTGGTTTTTTTGAAAAATTCAGAGGTAAAAAATATGGATGATAAACTTGAAAAACTGGTTGCAATACTTAATGATGAAGTCCCAGGTGTGGATTTCATGAAAGAAAAGAACCTTGTTGACGATGAGATACTCACATCTCTTGACATTATAGGTATCGTGACCAGCATTTCCCTTAATTTCAACATCGACCTCGATGTCGATGACATCGTACCCGAAAATTTCAATTCAATAGATGATATGCTTGAAATGATTAACAGGAAATTAGGCTGATTATATGTATTTCGTATCGGGAATATTTATCCTTTTTGTGCTGATAACGGTTCTCGTATATTACCTTGTCCCTGGAAAATACCAATGGGTCATCCTCCTTGCAGGCAATATCGTTTTTTATCTGTGGGGCGGGCCATGGGCCGGTATATACCTCCTTGTAACTACGGTCAGCACTTTTACGGCAGGACTTCTTCTTGATAAACTGAATATAAAAAAGAAAGACATTCCTAAGGATGATATAACAGGAGCGAAGAAAAACAGGAGACTGAAAAAATCAGTTGTTGCTGCTTCACTCCTCATTAATTTCGGCATGCTTTTCGCCGTGAAATATCTCGATTTCACCATCGGAGCTTTTGCAAATGCCTTTTTGCATACGGACGATTATCCGGTTCTCGGCCTTGTAATGCCTGTCGGAATCTCTTTCTATATCTTCCAGTCGGTCGGATATGTCATAGACTGTTACAGGAACAAATACAGAGCTGAAAGAAATCCTCTTAAATTCGCGGTTTTCACCTCATATTTTCCTCAGATGGTCCAGGGACCTATAAGCAGATATGATAAACTCGCGCCTCAGTTTTTTGAAGCACACCGCTTTGACGCTGAAAACATGAGGGATGGAATCCAGAGGGTGATGTGGGGCTATTTCAAAAAGATGATAATAGCCGACAGAGCTGCGGTAATCGTGAACTCATTCTTTTCCGATTACGAAAACGCAGGCGGAGCCGTTACAGCTTTTGCCATCATAATGTACTGTATCAACCTTTACTGTGATTTCTCGGGAGGAATCGACATTACGATAGGCATTTCGAAAATGCTAGGTATCGAACTTGCCGAAAACTTCAAAAGACCTATTTTTGCCCGCTCTCTCTCCGAATACTGGCGCAGGTGGCACATTACTCTCGGTACATGGATGAGGGATTATGTGTTTTACTCCATCACTCTTTCAAAGCCTTTTATGAAAATGTCTCAGTCGGCAAGAAAAAAGATAAAGGGAAGAGCCGGGAAAATTATCACCACATCGATTGCCACGTTTATTGTATATCTTCTGATAGGAATATGGCATGGCGCCAATTTCCGATATATTTTTTACGGCGTATGGAACGGAGCCATCATCACAGCCTCGCTTCTTCTTGAGGGAGTTTACGATTCCGTGAAGAAAAAGCTCGGAATTAAAGATGATTCAAAGCCTTGGGCGGTTTTCTCCGTTATAAGAACCGCATTCATAGTCTTTATAGGCAGATATATAACAAGAGCGCCGAGACTTACCGTTGCTTTCATGCTGATCGGCAGGACATTTAATCCGGGAAGTTTCAGAGCGGCTGAACTTTGGGACGGAACTGTTCTGAATATGGGGCTTAAAGCGGAAGACCTCATTATCATTGCGGTTTCCGTTGTAATAGTGCTTATTATAGAATGGTACGAAGAGAAGCATGACCCTGAATCATTCGGCATGTTCCTCAAAAAAAGGAACGGTTTCATACAGTGGATCGCTATTCTTATCCCGCTGCTCGTGATACTGTTCTTCGGCATAATGAGAGACAGCTATATCGCATCTGAATTCATATATAAACAATTCTGAAAACATCGGAAAGGAGAGATTTTATGTCAGCAAAAAAGTGGCTTGCCGCATTTGTTCTCACAGTTATTCTTATAGCCGTTTTGCTAATGGCATTTAATCTGATTACGGATCCTTTCGGCGTTTTCGGAGACAGGATTTTCAGATGGTATTCATATGATTTCACAAACAACCCCAGAGCTGCAAAGATCGCATATCTGGACCAGAATCATGAAAAATATGACTCATATATCGTAGGCTGTTCATCAACATCATCTTTCGGAACTGATACATTTGCCTCATACACCGGAGGCAAGTACTACAATATGATAATGTACGGAGCGGATATGCTGGACTGTGAGCAGACTGTCTCATATCTGATCGACAGATACGGTGCAAAAAGAATTGTTCTCAATGTTTATATAGACAACGGGGTGTATTACGATGATGAACCGAACGAATATACTCATTCCATGCACCCGTCAGTTGACGGTTCGAATCCGTTTATGTACTATCTCAGGTTTTTGTTCCTGAATCCCGAATACGGAATTGCAAAGATCAGGGCGAAGATCAACGATACATGGCTCCCGCAGACATTTGACGTTTTTGACGAGGAGACCGGTGAATATGACAAAAGAAAAAGGGATGTGGAGCCCGTGTCGGATACTGACCGGTATCTTGAAGCTTATCCGGTATTCAGAAACTACCCGAAGGCAAGATATACCATGCCGAAAATCAGGGAATGCATGGAAAGCGTAAAAAGGATAACCGAAAAATGCAGGGACAGCGGAGTCGAGCTCACCGTGGTTACAGCTCCCGTATACAAGGATTACCTGCTGTATTTCGATAAAAATGATGTAAAGGATTTTTATTCTTCTCTTGCGGAAGTAACCGATTACTGGGACTTTTCCTTTTCGTCGGTCAGCTGTGAACCGCGCTTCTTCTATGATGAAACTCATTTCAGAAATGACGTGGGAAAAATGGCGGCTGCAAGAATTTTCTCCGACAGCGAAAGATATGTTCCCCAAGATTTCGGTTTTTATGTTACAAAGGAAAACGCATCTGAGCACGTAAGAATCTTTGACGATATTGAAAACAGTTCTTCTGCCACGGAATCAGTAAAACTTCCGGTTCTCATGTATCATAATATTATCGAGGGAGCCGATGGGGGAATGAATATGACGCCTGAACTTTTCGAAGCTCATATGTCAAGGCTTCACGAAGAAGGATACAACAGCGTCACGCTTGAAGAACTTGAGAATTACGTTGTAAAAGGAACGGAGTTGCCGGAAAAGCCGGTGCTTATAACCTTTGATGACGGATATATAGGAAACTATACTTACGGATATCCGATCCTGGAAAAATACGGTTTCAATGCAGTTATCTATTCCATAGGTGCATATGTCGGAGCAGATACGTACAAAGATACGGGCGAGAAAATATATGACCATATAGATGAAAACGAGATGCTTGAAATGTATTCTTCGGGTATTATGAGCATCCAGAGCCATACCTTTGATATGCATCAGGCGGTCAGATTCGAAGGCGAAGGATGCAGGTCCACCATGGCGATGCTTGACGGAGAAAAAGAAGAAGATTACATAAAAGCCGTTCATGAAGACCTTTCAAAATCAAGAGAAATGCTCGAAAAAGCCACAGGCGGAAGAATATTCTCACTGTCTTTTCCTGAGGGATACTATAACGATATAGTTCTTGTATCTTCGGAAGACGAAGGTTTTACAGTCAGTGTTTCCACTGAATGGGGAAACGCTGAAATAATCAAAGGGCTCGGGCAGTCGCTGAAGGCCATGAAGAGAATAGGCGCATCCGAACTTTCCGCCGACGCGCTTATCGAACATATTAAAAACAAATAAAATCATAACTGATATTATGACTGACGGGGATATTTTATGAGAAAAGATAAACGAATTTTTATGTTTGTCCCAATTATCTTTCTGATTATTATATCCCTTTATTCCTGTTCCGAGCGCAATAAAGCTCCCGGACGGAGTGATAAAATATCAGTCGTGCTCGAAGACGGAGAGGGATTTACTGCAAAACCGAACGTCATTTTTGTCGAGAGCGGGGATGACGCTTTATTTCATATCAAACTTGACGGGGGAATGAAAATCCTCTCCTGTGACTATAAAGACTATGAAATAGTGGATGAAGCAGTATCACAGATAGATAAATACGGATACCAGCTGCTGATCCTTCACAATGTCAGGTATTCCACCGTGGTATCAGTGCATGCGTACTCGCCGCATATGATAGAATACTACGCAAACGGCGGAAAAAGAAAAGACGGTGGAAACTCTTCAGAGCCCGTGATTCTAGAGGGCAGCACCGGTCATCTCAGAACCAATACGGCACTGGGAAACGATATATTCGAAAAGAACGGATACGTGCTTGTGTCATGGAACACAAAAGCTGACGGAAGCGGTGAAAGAATAGGCATTGGCAGCCGGGTGGATTCTGAAAAAAATGACGTTCTGTATGCGGTATGGGCACAGGCACCTGAAACCGGGTTATTCACGTACAGAGAAGATGAACGAGGTCTTTTTATAACCGGTCTTCGTGCTGAAACCGACTGTATCGTAATACCCGCATATATAGACGGAATTCCGGTAAAGGGAATCTCGTCTTCAGCATTCGAGAAGAGTCAGGCAAAAGAGCTTGTTCTTCCGGAAACTCTGGAGATTATCGAGCCTGATGCGTTTCTTGATGCGGCTTTAGAGACCGTGACATTTTATGACAGCCTTACGGATGTGTCCGACGACAGCTTCAGAGGCTGCAATATACGGACAATACATGTGAACGCAGTTAAAAAACCGGTTTACAGCGGGACATATTTCGATACTTTCCCCGATAAAGTCGACTGGCTTAAGTCACTCGGGGAAGAAAAGAAGATCGTTCTGTTTTCCGGATCATCTGCCAGATTCGGATATGACAGCGAAATGATAGACGACGCATTTGAAGAATATGCTGTTGCCAATATGGGAGTTTACGCGTATTCGAGCTCAAAGCCCCAATATGAACTTATACTCGGAAATATGAAACGGGACGACGTTCTCATAGTAGCCCCGGAGTTCGATGCCATAGAAGAGCAGTTCTGTGCAACTGACAATCTCTGGTATGAATTTTTTGCGATGACTGAATCTAACTACGACCTGCTCTCGGAACTTGATATGCGAAACTACAGTCATGTGTGGGATGATTTCAGGGAATACCAGGAAAACAGACTCGACATGCCCGCGAAGAATTATTCCGTGACTCCCAAAAATCATGACGAAGACGGCAATATCGTTGGCGGAATGGAAACTTACAACAAATACGGAGACTACATCTATCCGCGCCCCAATCAGGAGACGGAAGGACTTTTCGGAATAAAGAGAGCAACTTATCATGTCGCGGATTTCCCTGAGGAAACTGTAGAATGTCTGAATGTCGTCCTTGAAAAATTCATTGAAAAAGGAATAAAAGTGTTCTTTTCCTATGCTCCGAGGAGCGAAAAATCGGTTACCGAAGGCAGTGATAAAGATGAAAGGTCGAGACTTGATGCGTATTTAAGAGAAAAACTCTCCGTCCCAGTAATTTCCGGGATAGAGGAGAGCATATATAATGCCATATATTTCTACGGTACTGACAACTATCTTTCGGATGAAGGTGTTGAGATCAGGACCGAAAGAATCATTGATGATTTGAAAAAGCAGCTTTACTGAAAAAACTGACAATAATTCTGAAGAGGGAACTATGCTTCGAGTTGCAATCGTTGAGGATATGCAGAATCATGCCCTGAAACTCACCGAGTTTCTCAATAAATATGCCGGTGAAAAGGGCGAAAATCTGCAGATCACGCATTTTCAAAACGCACTGAACTTTCTTGAACCCTATACTGCAGCCTATGATATTGTTTTCATGGATATAAAAATGCCTCATATGGACGGCATGGAAGCTGCCAGACTTCTCAGGGAAAAAGACGAGAGTGTCGTTCTTGTTTTCGTCACAACAATGGCGCAGTATGCGATCAGGGGATATGAGGTCAATGCATTCGACTTTATTCTGAAACCGGTTGAATATGACGCATTGGTCATGAAAATGAACCGTATAATGAAAAAAATAATGAACAACAGGGATAGGATCATGCAGATAACGACCAGAGAAGGTATTGTCGTACTGAAGGTCAGGGACATTTCTTACGTGGAGGTATATAATCATCTGCTGATTTTTCACACCGAAAGCGGAAATTACGAAGCCAATGGTCAGCTGTCTGCACTCGAAAAGGAAAATGAATTCGCCGATTTTATCAGACCGTCCCCCAGTCATCTCGTCAACTGCTCGCATGTTCTGAAAATCGGTCAGTACGAATTGAACGTTGCAGGCGACAGCGTACCGATCAGCAGAAGGAAAAGAAAAGAAACGCTCGAAAAACTTGCAAGAGTATTGGGAGGGAAATGATGATCTGGTTCATAAACTACTTTCATCTTCAGATTTTAGCCTTGGAACTGATATTATGCTGGCATCTCCCTCACAGAAAACTGTTCTTTTTAAGGCTGCTGCCCATGACTGCACTTTACTGTGCTCTTCCGTATGTCGTGCCGGGTGGATTTTTCTCTCCGTATGTACAGATAGGATGGTTTACATTCGGATTTCTTATTATGCTGATCCTTTCAGCTTTAATTATATGGGGATGTTTCAAAATCAGTTTTAAACAGGTGGTGTTCTATGCCTGCGTTGCACATACGATGCAGCATATCGTTCACTGCATAGGTCAGATTTCATCACATGTATTCAAAAGCATGCCGAGTGATTTTTCCCAGACGGTAGAGCTTTTCTTCATGATTGGCGCTCTGGCTTTAGCATATTATTTCGTGAAAAAACATATCCGAGGCAGCGATACCTCGGACTTAAAAAGCAATTATCTGATGGCTTTTGCAATCATTTCAACACTCCTTGTTTATGTAGTCAGTTATTGGACAACTTCTCAGGAATACAACACTCTCGGTGTTCAGATTTTTGATTTGCTCAGCTGTCATCTTATAATGATGATTCTTCTCGATATGTTCAAATACCGTAAGGCAGAAAAGCGTGAAATGATCCTTTCTCAGCTTCTGAAGCAGGAGCAGGATCAGCACAGGATGAGCAAGGAAACCGTTGAAGTCATTAACCGTAAATGCCATGATCTGAAACACCAGATATCTGCCCTCCGAAGGATGGATGACAGTGAGAGGGAGAAGTCCATAAAGGAACTTGAAAAGGCTGTCATGATCTACGACAGATTCGCAAAATCGGGAAACGAAGACCTTGACATCATTCTGGCGGAAAAAAGTCTTATATGTGAAAACAAGAATATACTTCTCCAGTGCATCGTAGACGGAAAACTTCTCGGTTTCATGAAGACCGAAGATATGTATATCCTTCTAGGAAATGCACTTGACAATGCCATAGAAAGCACATCGCTCGAACTTAACGACGGTAAGAAAATAATCACTTTCATGGTTTCAAAGAAAGCCGGAGCAGTCAGCATCCACATTGAGAATCCATGCAGGGACGAACCCGTATTTATAGACAATCTTCCGCTTACAACCAAATCGGACAAAGAATATCATGGCTTCGGTGTTCAGAGTATGAGATATATTGCCGAGAAATATGGCGGAACACTTGTTACATCGTGGGAAGACGGCATTTTCTCACTTGACCTTCTTTTCCCGGAAATATAATAGTTATTTATTAGTTTACAACAACCCGCGGGTCAAACGATCCCGGGTTTTTGTTATTTTGCACAGAAAATTACCATCTGCGA
>CACXBN010000147.1 GCA_902765885.1 uncultured Ruminococcus sp.
ACCAGTTAGGTGTGCTGGTTGCAATAGTATGTCCGTCTTCATCATAAATGTATACGGATTCGATATCGTTTGCTTCGCAAAGCTCAATCAGTCTCGCATTTGACGGAACCGACTTAAGTCTATTACCTTCATCATCAGTAATATAGTGCTTAATTCCCTGTTCATCATAATAGGAATAAAACCTATCTGTCTCTGAATTCAACACGGATGGATCTTCCTCGATAAGGTAGGAAATAAGCTTTGCCTTAGCCAAAAATCTTTCGTTGTAATATGACTGAATTGACTGTCTGGAACTGATGCTCTCTTCATATCTGTTTGAAACTTCTTCAAGGGCAACAACAGAATCATCAACGCTCTCAGATATTTCAAGCAGAGTCTGGTTGAAGAAACAAAGTCCGAAAATAGCAAGGACTCCTGCTATCATAAGTGGAAAGACCTTGTTGAAAATGGATTTATCAAAAATGACAGTATTGCCTTTTTTAGTTCTAAATATTCTCTTTTCTGTTTCTACCTCATTGCGAACAAAATCGTTTCTGATAATGATTGCGTATACAAGACACAGCATCATGACCATAATAAAGCTTAAAACAGACCAGAAAATAACATATTTGTCATTTGAATAAATAGCGTCTGTATCAGCTACCGCGCATACAACCGTGCTGTATCTATAGGTCTTGGATGTACAGTAATACTTGACGCCGTTGATATATTCAATTCCGGAATAACCATCATTGAGTGCTGCTTCTGAGAGTCCTGCTTCCAGTGCATTCTTTCCCGTTAAAACTTCTTTGCCATTTTCATAATATAGGAATGTTGAATCCGATTTATTTACAGCAAAGAGGAAACCGTTATTGCCTACGACTGCCCTATTTAAAACTACAGATACATCTGTAAGGGAATCGATCTGTACCTGAAGATCTGAAGCATCCGCTCCAAGAACAAAGGTAAGCTGATTTCCCAAATATGAATAAGGAAGTGAATAAAAATAGAATTCTCCGTACTTATTCTTTTCAAGAACAGGAACTACATTACCACTGGCCTTTTTAGTGCCTTCGGTAAGCATTGATAGATGTTCTATTGTAAGATATCCCTCGGACACGAGATTTTTACCTGCCATCCCTGCATATGGAGAAAGGGCTATCCTTCCGTCATTGAACATGAGGAACAGGTAATCTACACCGGATCTTGCAACCATATCGGCCGTTACTTCAGAACGTGTTGCATCATCTGCATATTGCAGGTTTGAAAACAAACCGCTGTCAAAGAGAGCTTTCAGGTCATCAAGCATATCCTGATTTCCGTCATGAAATATCCTGGAAAGTTCAGCTGCATCTTCAGCGTTTTGCTCCATTATGGAGATAGCGTCTGCCAGGGATTGTTCATTATTTGTCTTTTGCTTATATAGTGCAGTCTTGTGCTGCATCTGTATTAGGAATATAGAAATGGCAACAGTTCCTATAATCATCAAAACTATATTGACTGCTACCTTTGTAAAAAAGTATCTATTCGCTTTATTCTTGGTTTCTTTATCAACCGGCATTCACCAAAACCTCCGCTTAATATATGAAAATAGAGTTATCTACCTATCTAATTAGTATATCATTATGATTTTGCTGTAACAAGAAAAAATAAAGTAAAGCAATCGTGTGAACCTCACAAAAAAAAGGGAGAGCATGATAGTTCACGCCCTCCCCGAAAATCAGAGATATTATCAGTTCTTTGTTTCGTTCTTTCCTGAAGCCTTCTTTCTGGTGATAGCCAGTGCAGCTACACCACCTGTCAGCAGAGTATTCCATGCCACCAGAGCATAGATGATCCACCAGGGAACGCTGCTGTCGCTTCCAGAAGTCTGCACAGACTCAGGTCCGGTCGTCTGTGTCTCGGGAATAATACTTCCGGCATTAATAACTTTACCGTCAGAAAAAGTGATCATGAGGTTGCCATCCTGAACCTTGACATCGACGATGCCAACACCATCCTTGCCGTCTTTACCATCAGCGCCTTTAGCTCCAGTTGCGCCGGTGTCGCCTTTCTCGCCCTGGGCACCTGTAGCTCCGGTGTCGCCTTTTTCGCCTTTAGCTCCTTGAGAACCCTGCTGACCATCTGCACCATTTTTGTCGTCGTTACCATTATTTCCGTCTTTGCCGTTATAGACAGTAAAGTTTGATGTGGTCCCATCAGTATAGGTAATGGTGTAGGTGTCTATATTGCCTTCCGATGAGGTCTTTTCAACAGATTCGATTCCGCGCCCGTCTTCGCCTTTCTCTCCCTGATCGCCTTTATCACCTTTCTCTCCGTTCTTTACGTAGAAATTATACGTCGTTCCATCGGAGTAACGTATGGTATACGCAGTCGTCAGTTCATCTGTCATCTCGCTGCTGATGCCTATCACACTGATGCCTGATCCACGCAGTGATGCCAGCCACTCAAGAACGCTTCCTTGGAAACCATTCTCAACCGCAAGTTCATAGGCGCTCTTTCCGTCGACTCCGTCTTTACCGTTATTGACTGTAAAGGTTGAGGTGCTGCCATCGGTGAAATAGATCGTATAGGTATCGATAAAACCGTCCTCAGAAGTACCGGTCTTTTCAATCTTTTCAATACCGATGCCGTTGCCCTGCAGAGAAGCGATCCATTCCGCCTCCGTTCCTTCGAACCCGTTTCTGACGGCAATTTCATAAGCGGACAGGCCATTTTCGCCGTCAGACCCGTCTTTACCATTATTGACTGTAAAGGCTGAAGTGCTGCCATCGGTGAAATAGATCGTATAGGTATCGATAAAACCGTCCTCAGAAGTACCGGTCTTTTCGATTTTTTCAATACCCATGCCGTTGCCCTGCAGAGAAGCGATCCATTCTGCTACAGTCCCTACGAAGCCATTTTCTACAGCTATCTGATAAGCGGATTTTCCTTCCGGTCCCTCCGGTCCATTAATAGCAGGAACATAGAAAGCTTCATTGGACCAGATACTCTCAAGTTCCCCCTCAACAGGCAGGTTTACAGCAGAAGTCGCTACGAAGATGTACAAGTTTCCAGCTGCGTCGTCTAGATCCTCCAGTGGAACGGTATATGAGAAAGTACCGGAGTTAACGCGTGTCTCATTCAGCCGGATATGCTCGCCGTTCACGACCTGGTATACATAGTATCCATCAGAAATATCTTGATGCTCATCCTCCCATGTAAGAGTAAACACTCCATCGGAATATGATACTGACAACTCCGGAGGCTGTGGTGGCATGGAGATATTTGATACTTTATAGCCATATACCGGCACATGAGAGTTGTCCCATACTTGCTCTTTCAAATCTGCCGCCAATTCAGGATCACTGCTTCCCGTACCAAGATCTACATACCAGCGGCCAAAGGACCACATATATTGATACGCTCGAATGATATCATCAGGTATTCCTCTGTCTCTAAGATCTGTTTCATTCAGATCAACCACAGTACCTGACACAGTATTTCCTCTGGTTGTAGTCTCATAGTGACATGTGCCTTTCAGAAAATCTGCTGAAATATACATTCCTCCAAGTGCATTTGCCAAGCCGGCAAGGCCGACACCGACCTGCACACTAAAGTTAATCGAGAATCCACCTGAGAATCCTTCACCCTCAGAGTGGGACTCTTCGTGAGAATATTCTTGCGTCTTAGACGTTCCGCTGTAACCCAACTGCATGTCCGCTGTTTTGGAAAGCTTTTGCGGATCAGTCAGATCGCCGTTATTCCAGTCGCTTAAGTAATTATCGGGATAACCTTCATTTCCAAAAAGGAATTCCCCTGTCTCTGTGGTACTGTTTTCTGTATCAACGATCTTA
>CACXBN010000148.1 GCA_902765885.1 uncultured Ruminococcus sp.
AAGTAACGGGATCGACAAATGTAATGACGGTGATTCTGGTGCATTTTATAAGCGTGAATAATACGATAAACAATAACACCACAATAACTATGATCTTTATTATTTTTTTCGGAGAAGTTTTTTCCATTAATGTGACAGCCTCCTTTACAGGATATTAGATATGAGAATAAAAAAGTCTTCCTTTATAATTATACTAAAAAATAGTTCTTTGTCAAGCTAACTTTTGGGCAGGCCGCTGTCTGTGCGGGAACGGTGGATACAGCCCTTTTGTTCCGTGAACGGGGCATCCGGCTTTCATGTAAAAGAAGATCATATATGGCGGCTGGAGAAGAAACACTTGTTGCTCTTTAGTCTGCCAATGCAACTGAAGCTAAGACGCTTTTGCAACTTTAAGTGGCGACAACTTCTGGTTGACAGCAGAAAAAGGCGAAAAGTAAGATAAAACAGCCTAAAATGCACTGTTGCAACTGTATGTTGCGGTAAAATTCCTTATATAATTGCTTGCTTTTTGTCGTTTTGTAAGGTATTCTAATGGAGACAAAGCAAAAAACGACAAAAAGAGGACTATATATGACTTTAGCGGAAAAACTCATTCATCTCAGAACGGCATATAAGCTTTCACAGGAGGAGATCGCAGAGAAGCTGCACGTTTCAAGACAGGCCGTGTCAAAATGGGAAACTGGCCAGACCCTTCCACAGATAGACACAGTACTTCTCATATGCAGCTATTTTGACGTCTCGGCAGATGATCTTCTCAGGGATGACGTCATAATCCACAAGGGGAATGCCCCCGTGTCCGACATCAAGGACAGCCGCGATGTGAAAAACAAATATTTCGGAACAGACGGCTTCAGAGGCGAGGCAAACGTTTCGCTTACGGCTGACCACGCATTCAAAGTCGGCAGATTTCTCGGCTGGTATTACCAGTCTCCTCTCTCGGGCTGCAAAAAACTCAGCTACAGACCGAGAATAGTAATAGGCAAGGACACAAGACGTTCAAGCTATATGCTGGAATATGCCATCGTTGCCGGAATCACGGCATCGGGAGCTGATGCTTACATGCTCCACGTCACCACTACCCCGAGCGTATCGTATGTCACGAGAATGGACGAATTCGACTGCGGCATCATGATAACCGCGTCTCACAATCCGTTCTACGACAACGGGATAAAGGTCATAAACAAATACGGCGAAAAGATCGATGAGGCGACCACATCCCTTGTTGAAGCGTACATAGACGGAAATCTTCAGGCGCTTGGCATAAGCGAGGATGATCTGCCGCTTGCAAAGCGCGAGAAGCTCGGCAGCATAGTCGACTATGTAGCGGGCAGAAACAGATATGTCGGATATCTCATCTCTCTGGCAGCACACTCATACAAAGAGCTCAGGATAGGCCTTGACTGCGCAAACGGCGCATCATGGATGATAGCCAAATCCGTGTTTGAAGCACTCGGCTCTCAGGTGTATCTGATGGGCGCGGAGCCAGACGGAACGAATATAAACAGGGCCTGCGGTTCCACTCATATAGAAAATCTCAGTGAATTCGTAAAGGCCAATCATCTTGACGTCGGATTCGCATTCGACGGAGACGCCGACAGATGCATCGCTGTCGATGAAAACGGCAATATAATCGACGGGGACAAGATAATATACATTCTTGCAATGAGACTCAAGTCCCGCGGAATACTCGACCATGACACCGTTGTGACGACTATCATGTCAAACTCCGGTCTCACATCAGCTCTTGAAGCTCAGGGAATAAAGAACGAACAGACGACGGTCGGCGACAAGTATGTTTATGAAAGGATGCTGTCCGGCGGATTCAGGCTCGGCGGAGAGCAGTCCGGACACATCATACTTAAGAAATACGCGACGACAGGCGACGGCATCCTCACGGCTATCATGCTGACCGAGGAGATGAGAGACCGCAAGACCACGATCTCCTATCTTGCATCCCCGGTTACCTTGCTGCCCCAGGTCACGAAGAACATGAAAGTGACGAGCAAGTCCGCTGTCGTCAACGATCCCGAGGTGCAGGCAAAATTTGAAGAGATCAACAATGAGATCCACGGAAGAGGCCGCGCGCTTCTGCGCCAGAGCGGAACGGAACCCGTCATCAGGATCATGATGGAATGCGAGACCGAAAAACTGTGCGAATCATATATAGACAAACTTGCTTTCGTGATACGCAAAAGAGGATACTGCTGTGACTGATTACAAGAAAAAAACGGTATTGTCATCCGAACTCTTTGATCTTGAAGACGACGGCATCTCATATATAAGGCCGCTCATCGAGAAGTCGGAGTTTCCGTGGGAAATACTGTCACTCATAAAGAGCTATATAAACAAACTCATTGAAAACGGCATCCCGGGATTCAGTGAGATCGCTGACGGAGTGCTTGTCGGAGAAGGAGTTTCAATCCACCCGTCGGCAGTTATAATACCGCCGGTCATTATAGGACCCGGAACGGAAATAAGACCGGGCGCATATCTCAGAGGCGCCGTCATAACTGGTCCGGACTGTGTTATAGGCAATTCGTGCGAACTCAAGAACTGCATTCTTCTCAGGCATGTTCAGGTGCCGCATTACAATTATGTCGGAGACTCGGTCCTCGGCAACTATGCCCACATGGGCGCCGGATCCATATGCTCAAACCTCAAGAGCGACGGCAAGAACATAGTGGTGCACGGAGACGACGACTATATGACGGGAATGAGAAAGATAGGCGGTATACTCGGAGATCACGCGGATATAGGATGCCAGTGCGTCATAAATCCGGGTACGGTCATCGGATGCAGAACGACCGTGTATCCCCTTACTTCGCTGAGGGGAGTCATCCCGGAGGACTGCATAGTCAAGTCCATGCAGAATATAATAATCAGGAAGGATAACTAAATATGTGCGGAATAGTCGGCTTTTCAGGAAACCAGAGCGCCCGTGAGAAAACAGGCAGCGGAAAGAAAGTCCGCGACATCCTCATCGAAGGCCTGTACTCGCTTGAATACAGAGGATATGACTCGGCAGGAATAGCAGTGACCGATGAAAAAGGCAAGATTACGGTCGTAAAAAGCAGCGGAAGGGTTGAGGAACTCGACCACATGACTGAGAAAAACGAAAAAATGAACAGCGGAATCTGCGGAATAGCTCACACGAGATGGGCAACACACGGAAGACCCACGACGGCAAACGCGCATCCGCATTCATCCGAGAAGGTAACGATAGTTCACAACGGAATAATCGACAACTATGTCGATCTCAAAAAGATGCTTGAGGGTGACGGATATGTCTTTCTCTCGGAGACTGACACCGAGACCGTGTGCCATCTCATAGACAGGGAATACAAGAAGACATCCGATCCCATAGAGGCTATAAGGAACTCGCTCGATTATCTTAAAGGTTCCTATGCGCTGGCGATAATGTTTAATGACAGGCCCGGTGAAATCTGGGCTACGAGAAAAGACAATCCTCTCATTGTCGCCAAAGGCGAGGACGGATGCTATCTCGCATCAGATATTCCGGCACTTCTCCATCACACCAGAGATATTTACAGACCGGCTGACGGAGAGATACTCTGCCTGAACGGTGAAAAAGTGGTTCTCTTTGACAGAGAAGGCAGGGAAAAGAATTTCGAATTCTCACACATAGACTGGAACGTGAATGCGGCAGACAAGGAAGGTTTCCCGCACTTTATGCTGAAGGAAATATTCGAGGAGCCTGATGCCGTGAGAAGATGTGTAAGCCACAGAATAGGAGAGGACGGGTTGCCGGACTTTTCCGTCGACGGTATACCGGACGAGATGTGGAATTCGTTTGATTCGATTCAGATCATATCCTGCGGGTCAGCTACCCATGCGGGGTATGTCGGCAGATATCTCATCGAGGCTCTTGCCGATGTTCCTGTGACCGTAAACACGGCGTCCGAATACAGGTACATGCCTCCCGCGTTCGTAGGCAAAACACTTGCCATAGCAATCTCCCAGTCAGGCGAGACCGCCGACACTCTCGCGGCTCTCAGAAAAGCAAAAGAAAAAGGCTGTACTTCAGCCGGCATTATAAATGTTTTCGGCTCTGCCATAGCAAGAGAATCCGATTATGTCATGTACACGAATGCAGGCCCTGAGATCGCTGTTGCTACAACAAAGGGATATACGACCCAGGTGGCTGTTCTTTCGCTGATAGCATGCAAGCTGGCGCTTGCACGCGGCAGGATGACAAAAGAAGAGGCTCTGAGCTACTGCGATTCACTTAAGAACGCTGTGCCGGACGCAATCGGCAACATAACCGAAAGAAGAGACGAAATAAAAAAGGCTGCCATGAGGATATCAAAGCAGCATGATGTGTATTTTATCGGAAGAGGTCCCGATTACTATGCGGGAATCGAGTGTTCTCTCAAGCTGAAGGAAATATCTTATATACATTCAGAGGCATACGCGGCAGGGGAGCTCAAACACGGCACCCTGGCCCTTATCGAAAAGGATACCCCCGTGATAGCTCTGTGCACTGACGGAATGTATTATGAAAAGATGAACGGAAACATCAGGGAAGTAAGAGCAAGAGACTGCTATCTGCTTCTTGTGCATTCTCCGTCCTTCCCGCATCCCGAGGAATTTTCGGACGACAGGTTCGAGCTTCCGGAAGTACCCGCGGTATTCACGCCGATCGTATCCGTCGTATTCGCGCAGCTGCTGGCATATGAAACCGCAGTGATGCTCGGATGCGATGTTGACCATCCGAGAAATCTTGCAAAATCGGTAACTGTTGAATAAGAAACCCCAAAGAAAAATATAGATACAGCAAAAACGGATCTGCGGTATGTTGTTTTCACAACCCGTCAGGTCTGTTTTTGTTTTTTGTGCTTACAGAAAAAGCATGCGCAGGGAGGTGAAAAAGTGTTTCCGGGAAATCAAGAAAAAATGCTCATATTGGTTCTTCGTTAATTACCTAATCAGACTGTCGACTGCTTCCTCAAGATACTTTCTTATTTCTATGTGCTGCGGACATACACTTTCGCACATGCCGCATTTTATGCATTCGTCTGCCCTTTTTCTGCCTGCTTCGGTCACCTGGAAGGCTTCTCTTCTCAAAGCTCTTTCGCGGTTTCCGTGAACCTCTCGCGTATTGAATAAGCGAGCTTCTGGGTACGAATACCCAACCCATTTCACGTAGGGTCTATCCGTTCGGATTTCAGAATAGTCTGAGAGAATCCTTACCGGACTACATTTATCGAATTGAATTTCAGAGCCGAGGAATCAAAAGCATAGGGGAAAGCCTTTCTCAT
>CACXBN010000149.1 GCA_902765885.1 uncultured Ruminococcus sp.
CTTTTCCCGTAGGTGTGAACAGGGCGGTCTCCGGCAGATTTTTCCCGTTATATTTTTCCGATTATCTCGCAGGAGCCGTCTTTCTCTTCCTTGCATGGGCCGGCGTCTATTTCAGATACGTGACGAGGGGAAAGAATTTCAGATTCAAAAACGAATACGGTTCTGCCCGCTGGGGAGACTATTCAGACATAAAACCGTATATCAATCCCGACTTCAGGCAGAACATTATACTTACGAAAACGGAAAGGCTGACTGTCGAGTCCCGTCCGAAGAATCCGGAATACTCGAGAAACAAGAACGTGCTGGTTATAGGAGGTTCGGGTTCCGGAAAGACGAGAAGCTTCATTATCCCGAACATAATGCAGATGAATGCGTCATATGTCGTCACCGACACGAAAGGGGACATCGTAACATCCGTCGGCAAAATGCTCAAAGACAGTGGGTATGATATAAAGGTCTTCAATACCGCGGACTTCGGAAAGTCGATGCATTACAATCCCTTTGCGTATATAAAGAGTGAAACCGATATCATGAAGCTCGTCGGCATCCTTATCTCAAACACGAAGGGAGAAGGGAAAACGGGGGACGATTTCTGGATAAAGGCGGAAACGCTTCTTTATACGGCGCTTATCGGATATATAGTCACGGAAGTCAGGGAGAAGGAGAGAAATTTCGCTACCCTCGTCGACTTCATAAGTTCCCTTGTCGTGAAGGAGGAAGACGAAAGCTTTAAGAACAATGTCGACAAGATGTTTGACGAGCTTGAAAAAAGAAATCCGGACAGCTTTGCCCTGAGACAGTACAAAAAGTACAAGCTTGCGGCCGGCAAGACCGCCAAGTCCATAAATGTCTCGTGCGGAGTAAGGCTGGCGCCTTTCGACATAGGAGCCGTCAGGGAAATAACGTCTTATGACGAGCTGTCCCTCGGAGATTTGGGAGGGACGAAGAAGAAAGGAAAGAACAGGAAGACCGCCCTCTTCCTTATAATCAGCGATACGGACGACACCTTCAATTTTCTTGTTTCGATGATCTATTCCCAGCTGTTTAACATTTTGTGCACAAAAGCCGACAACGAATTTGACGGAAGGCTTCCGGTGCATGTGCGGTGCCTTATCGATGAGTGCGCGAATATAGGAAAGATCCCGAATCTCGAAAGACTCATGGCGGTGATCCGCAGTCGTGAGATATCTGCCTGCCTTGCGCTTCAGGCGAGAAGCCAGTTGAAAACTCTCTACGGGGACTCGGCCGAGACGATAATAGGAAACTGCGACAGCATACTATTTCTCGGAGGAACAGAGCCCTCTACTCTTGAAGACATCTCAAAAGCTCTAGGCAAGGAGACTATCGACATCATGAACACGAGCGAGAACAGGGGACGCGACGTGTCGCACGGAATGAGCTATCAGAAGACCGGAAAAGAACTTGCGTCAAGAGACGAACTTGCAGTGATGAGCGGAAACAGATGCATATTGCAGCTAAGAGGCGTCAGACCTTTTCTGTCTGAAAAATATGACATTCATGACCACCCTTGCTACGGGAAGCTGGCTGAGGCCGGGAAAAACAACAGGATAGACCTTGACTCCCTTGTTCACGAAAAAAAGGAAGACGACGAAAATGAGGTCGAGATGTTCGCTGTTAAAGTATAAGGCTCTTCGGGTAACATGACCCGGGTCATGTTACCCGGGGGGATTTTACATGACAAAGCAGGGTGAAAACATGCTTTGGGAAAGGAGAGAACATAAGGCCATATGGATTTTTTCAACAGCGCTGTAGGAGTGCTTCAGACTCTCGTGATAGCCCTTGGTGCGGGTCTCGGAATATGGGGAGCGATCAATCTTCTGGAAGGATACGGAAATGACAATCCCGGCGCAAAATCCCAGGGGATGAAACAGCTGATGGCGGGCGGCGGTGTAGCCCTTATCGGTATCACGCTGGTTCCGCTCCTCTCAGGACTCTTCGGATAATTTTGAAAGCTGCCGGAAGAGACGGCAGCGGTACATGTACAGAGCTTGTGAACAGGAAACGGAGGGGCTGCCCTTGGAATATATTTTTGAACAGATCGGCATATGGCTTAAAGATGTGTTCGTCGGAGGAATAGAAAACAATATATCCGGAATGTTTGACAGCGTCAATGCCGGAGTCGGGAGAATTTCCGCAAGAATGGCCGAGACACCGGAAAGCTTTAATCCCGGAATTTTCACTATGCTTAAGATGATATCCGACAATGTGATCCTGCCGGTAGCCGGCATCATACTCGCCTTTGTGATGACGCTCGAACTCATCAGGATGGTTATGGAGAAAAACAACATGAGGGACATGGACTTCCTTGAGTTTTTCAAATGGATATTCAAGACCGCCTGCGCCGTGATACTCGTTTCAAACACATGGAACATAGTGAGTGGAATATTCGAGCTGTCCGGAAACATCGTGCGCTCGACGGCGGGGCTTATCCGCGGAAGCGCCGCAATAACTCTCTTTGAATCCAGAGAGTCGCTTCATGCCGCCCTCATGGCTAAGGAGGTCCCGGAACTTCTAGGAATATGGCTTCAGACATCGGTCGCAGGAATTGCCATGTGGGCCCTTTCAATATGCATATTCCTCATTTCATACGGAAGAATGATCGAGATATATCTTCTGACTTCAGTTTCCCCGATACC
>CACXBN010000150.1 GCA_902765885.1 uncultured Ruminococcus sp.
ACCTTTTTTTTCTAAGCGGGCGAGTGCTTTCTTGGCGGTTTCGTATTCTGCCAGATCTGTAAAATCAGATGTAACAAATGCCGAACCAAAAGGCGCCTCGTCAATCCGTTTTGTAATCAGGGAAATTTTACTCTCGTCTTCCATCAAATCACCTCCTGTCCCTAATAATATACACTAATCGGGACAATACTCAAGTTATGTCCCTAAAAATATATATTATTAGGGACATAAAGCATGGGCAGAGATTGAAATCACAATTCGTAGCGTTAAAAATACATTCAACGGCCTGCCTGTCTGGACAGCAAGGTAAAGGGATGGTAAAGGGATCCGTAAAGGGAAAGAATTCTATGATTACAATTACTTGGTGCTGGTCAAAAATTAGACCAGCTTTCTGGAGAAACCTGTTTTTTATTTATCTCATTATAAGCAGATGGTATTATTATCTTATCAATAGAAAGCTTATTGAGTTATAAAAGCTGATTTCGTATTCCATGGACTGATTGAGGAAGAACGTAATGACCAACCGTATGATGAAAGCAGAAGTAATTTTCAAGGATCTGGCGCTGAAAGGCGCGTGTGTTGTTCTGCGTGCAGAAGATGCTATATCTGGCGGTTATATAAAGCGGAGCTATAAGTATTCATGATTCTGATGGACTAACAGCGAAACCTTAGTTTTGAACCGCCTTACAGAGAAGACTGTATGGCGGTTCCTTTATATTCAACTTTATTCAGGATAACAGTGGAACCGATTCAATATGTAAGGCTGTTTTTGTCAGGTGGGCAGAACTTAACGTCACAGGAGATATCTTTAGATAAAGCGAAGGAGGTGGGAACATGTTTTTTATTCTGCAAAATGAACCGGTTGGCAGGGATCCTGTCCAGAATGCGATCATCCAGGATGTTCTTGACCATAATAAATACAGTCATAGCTATGAATATGTAAGTATCATGGATTTTTACAAAGATGATACGGATGAAGATATATTCACTATGAAAAGGGTATTAAAAACACCGGAAGACTTTGACGAGCGTTACAGAGAAGCAATTCCTATTGGGACAGTTCGTTTTGTTGAGGCATATTTGCGTATGTTCAAGGGAATTGAGAGGGATAATGCAATTGAGATTCCGCCAATTCTAAGAACAGAGGAGTTCTTGAAAAGGAAGTACAGTATTGTGCCGCGGGACAGAATTCCCCGCCAAGGCAGTTATTTCATCAAGGACGCTACGCAGCAGAAAGTATTTTCTTATAAAGGAGAACTGGAGTATTTCCTTCATGACGAAATGTTTCGGGAAAAAACAAATGAGTTTGATACATCGATCCGTCTGGATCCTTCGCACCTGTATCAGGTTTCCGAGATAGTCAACATCCTTGCTGAATACCGTGTTTATGTGTTGAACAGGGAAATCAACAGTATGTGCATTTTTGCGGGAGATCCGCTCGTTTTTCCGGATGCAGACCTTGTCAGGAAAGCGGTTAGATTAATTAATGGACAGCCTGACAGTCCGAGATCATACTCACTGGATCTTATGACCACACCACGGGGGACAGCGATCACAGAGGTCCACAATTTCCTTAGCGTGGGTCTTTATACGGTTGATTGGGATGAGGAACTCCTTTACGCGTTCAAGCACGGCATGGATTATGTGAAGCAGCACAATACTGAGCAGACAGAATTTACTAATTTTTAGGAGTATTGATTGTGAGAATTATTATATCGGATGCAAACAGAATATGGACGCCGGATCATCCCGCGCTGAAGCCGTTTGCCGAAATAATCATAGTCGTATGTATGAATGGACAACCGATGACTGATGAGTATCAGTGTTTTGTCACAGAGCACAGAGCCTCCGGCTTGGGAATGATGTTGGGGAAAGATGCTGCAAAATATCGTGCTTTGGAGGCTAAAGCAGACGAACTGGTCAGAATGCTTCATTATCATGACGATATTGTGTTTCTGACTGACGGGGAACCGGAAAGCCTTTACCCTTTTATGATAATAAGGGAGAAGAACGAGTGGAATTATCTTCACTTGGTTTCGATGAGCCCTTGGATATTTGAAACTAAGAGAAGAAAGGAATACCACAAAGCGGCACTTTCTGATCTTTCAGAAGTTTCTTCCTTACTGTGGCTGAATGGGGACAGCATTATAAGTGAGATAGATCCCAAGAGTACTTTGTCGGAGTTGTATAAAGAGACGCAAAGGAGATTCGGCGACCTGCTCCCAAGGATTCTTTACCAGATTCAGGAGAGAGACTGGGGCAGGGCATATTTTGACTTTAATTCCATGTGCTATCTGCCTGTAGAAGAAGGTGGAGATCTGACAGATCACGCGCTGGCAGCACAGGAGATTGACAGCAGTATGATTGAGGCATCTGTTCGGTACAGTACATTGGGAAAGCTGTTACCAAATGAGTATCCCAGCAGGGATGAATGGACATTTGAAGAAGTAGAGGCCTTGATTCCGAGGATTGACGGCAAGAAAATCTGTAATTATTTGCGGGAACTGAGAATGCGGCTTGCAGAAGCTAACAATATTGTATTCGAGAGTCCGGAATGTCCGTCTATGGGACCGTGTGCCGGAACATGCGCAAAGTGTGAAGAGGAGGCCGCATATCTTCGGGCAGAAATGGAAAAGATTGTGATGGACAAGAGGGTGTATCCTCAGGAATTGCTTACAGAATGGGAGGCCTTCTGATGTATAGCGATATTATGAGAATTTCAAGGCTTCGGATGGCTTCAGATGGTATCGGCGTTTCTACGCTGGTCGCATTTTGGGGATGCCCACTTCATTGCAAGTATTGTATTAATGACCAGTGTCATGATCGCGGGTATGAGTATCCGGAAGTAGAGAGGGCAGCCTATACGCCGCAGGAGTTGGTAGAGATTCTCAGAAAGGATGATCTCTATTATAAGATGACCGGGGGAGGAATCGTTTTTGGAGGCGGTGAACCACTGTTGCAGGCGGCGTTTATCCATGAAGTATGCGAGCTGGCAGACCCCAAATGGGTCAAGAGAATAGAAACCTCTCTGTATGCACATTGGAAAGATATCAGTTTTCTGACAGATGATATTGATGAGTGGATTATTGATATCAAGGATATGAATAAGGAAATTTATAAAGCTTATACGGGGAGATCCAACAGGAGCGTAATACAAAACCTGAAGAAATTGATTGAGCGGGTGCCTCCGGAACGAATCTGGATTCGAGTTCCGCACATTCCGGGAATTAATAATGACGAAGATGTGGAGAGGTCAAAAGAGGAATTAAGGGAAATGGGGTTTAAACGTATAGAAGAATTTGGATATGAATTCTCGAAGTTCGTGAAAAAGCCAGAGCGTAAAAATACGAAGGGAACATTGGGGGGATTTGTGTTCAAAAACCTGAAATGATGTCATAATCTACGACAAGCTTGGTGGCTGAAATGGAGGAAGGTGCAGTTAATCATGACAATGCAGATGTTGGATTCATTCATTTATAAGAGAGAACCGGCAGAGGCAATTGCCATCAGTCGCAGGTTTTCGTTTACTCCACTTAATACCTTTGGCATTGAAACGGCACCATGGGCCACGTCAAACTATCGAGGGTTTAGGTGTGATTATGATATAGATGAGTCGCTGGTGATTAAGAATCTGTATCTGTTTTCTAAAAATCATTCCTACCCACTGATAAATGGAAATAAGGCGGAGGAAATACCCGAATATACATCTATTCTTTCTGAGATAAACAAAAAGGCCCGCGTGCCGAAACGATATCTGGATGGATTTCCAATGCAGTATATGGGTATAAATTATGAGTATGAATACTCCGGGAAAATAGTGTTGGGTGTCAATCCTAAACGGGGCGTGCCAGCAGGTGAAAGGTATCTGAAAGTGGTGAAGTTATGTTTCGTCGATGGGATTCTGACGGAAAGCTCTGAAATAACGGATTTATGGCGTTCTGTAAATGAGCAGAAAGAGAAGAAATCAACTAGGTATTGGTGGGAAGAGAAAGAGAACAGCTACGCTTATTTGATCAACCTTGGTTTCATGGGGAGAGGATGATTATGGAAAAGATAAGATAACTGCTGACTGGCTTAAATCCGGCACTGTTTTTACACAGAATAATTATGGATTATCTAAAAAGGAAATTGTTGTAATGAGAATACGAGCAGTCTACCCTGGGAAGAACTATGTATTATATGTCACGTTTAAAGAGAATAAGATACTGAAATTTGATATGTCAGATATCATAGAAAATGATACTAACTATTTCGAATTGAAATACCATCCAGAACTCTTTATTGAGGCTAAGCCTGTAAACCAGAGAAGAAGCATTGGATGGGGAGATAGCATAACACTTGAAGTAGAGATTATCGAAAAAAACGGCACCTCGGTTAATCTTGGCTATCTCGAACTTAAGGGTAAAGATTTTGAGGAATTAAAAAAGCATTCTTCAGAACCAGTTATTAAAAAAGCGTTAGATAATAGATGTGGCAATATTATATATTTCGAGGATAGTGATTTTGCAGAGTTCGCGAAGTGGTTAAATGGGGGCTTTGTTTCAAATTTAGATGAACATGATGAGCCGACAGACGTTGCTCTCTTGTATGAAATGATGGAAGATGGGATGACATGGCTGCGAGAAAGCGAAAAGAATTGGATTGACTTCCTGCCTCCGGGAGCAGATGAGTGTATGTATTCAAAGAATCCCAATGTGGAATACATGCTAAGAAATGACCGGTTTGGTGATTCGCAAAAGATGAATGAAAACGATACGATTTGGTGGCTAGATGATTTGGATCGGATAGGCCCTCGTCTGTTTACGTTTGACTTGAAGGAAGTTTTCAATTTTTGGTCAGATTATCCTGATGCGCTTACACCAGAGCAAAAAGCTGTTTTTGATAAAGAGTGTCCTGGAGTGGCTGAGTTGAAAAGAGAACTAACGGAAGAGTGATTATGGAAAAGAGGTACCATAGAAATTATGCGCGTTTACTTTAAAATGTATATACCGCCTTCTATTGAAGATGAAAGTAACAAATTGTGGGACCTGTATCAAGATAGTCTGCAAGAAAGAAGAAAAGAATTTGACTTGGCAGACATGAAGAAATGGATGAGCTCCCACGAGTCTGATGAAATGAAAGCATGGCAAAAGTATTCTTCATTTCTAGGTGATGAAGGGGAGTTGCGAGACAAAGACGGTTCAAGAATTTTAGATGAGGATGGCCATTGGATTCAAGAATGGAGTGTAGATAATGAAGGCGGATTGCTGGATTCAAAAGGACGTCCCATCTATTACAGTGATGGGACCAGGGTCAGGGAAAGAAATCGCGAAGATTATATGCCTTATATAGATAAATGGTTTCCTTGAAAAATGGGGAATAAAAGAGGTAATCATATTTTGAAACATATGAGACCGCAAGGTGACGAGACTATTTTAGCATGCTAAGATGGTCTCATATTTTATTGTCATAAATAGTGCCGCTG
>CACXBN010000151.1 GCA_902765885.1 uncultured Ruminococcus sp.
AGCCGGTATGTATTCCGGATCCGCTGCTCCAAGACCAATAAGGACCGCGGCACGTATTACAGCGAATACAGCCCGTGGCTTAGCGTAACAATCACGAAATGAACAAATATTTAAATGACATTATTAATAATGACTGGTACTTATTGTTATAACGAGGAGGATAAGTCATGAAGAAGAAAAGCATAGCTGTATTATTGCTTGCCGCTATCCTCGGCACAGGCATTCTCACTCAGGCTGCAACTTCGGATGAACTGACTTCAGGTGTTGAATTCGAGGAATTGACCGAAGAGAATGTCTTTCCCGATTTAGAAGTCCCAAACGATGTAGGTGAAACGGATGAGCCTGAATCAGAAGAAGCCCCTGCCGAAGAAGTAACGATGAAAGAATCCAAGGTCGAGGATTCCAAAATTACCGGCATCGAGAACGGTGGAACTTATACGGTAAGCGTGGATGCGCCTATTAACGTAACGATCGTCGGAGCCAACAGTTTTGGCGAGAATCCGGCACAGGTAGGCGATACCAGATGGCTTTTCCAGAGCGTGTCGATCAATGGCGGCACCGCAACTGCAAAGTGGGAATGGACCGGAGAAGACGCGCCGGTATATACGATCAGTCTGGTTCCATCTGATTCCATAAGAGAAAGTGGTGACTACGACATCACGTTCTACTTTATTCAGGAGGTTCTCAAACCTAACAAGTGGACCATGACGGAGGCCGATCTTGGTGAGGTTACACTTAGAGTACATCTGGATGTTCCCCAGGCTTATCCACCGGAAGTTCCGGATCCAACGGTAACACCTGTTCCAACAGAGGCACCTATTCTGTCAATAACACCTTCTCCAATGCCAGACTATTCGGTTATCTCTCAGAATGGTCCAGATATTATATTAGAGTTAGGAAATACTTCAGATGCAATTTTAACACTTTCCGTTGACAGACCTTTGACTTTCAATATTCAGGATGAAAGCGTCGTTTCGATCGAGGATACAAAGTATACTGAATCTAAAGAATGGAACGAATACGAAACGATATTAACTCTAAAAGGATTGAATATTGGAAAAACTACTGTCGATTTTTGTGATGGTGATTATGTAATATACACATTTAATGTCACTGTTATAACCCAACCTTCTCGTCCTCCGAAGATTGTTGATATCAATGATACTGTAATAACAGGCATTACCGATCTTAAGCTGATGCCAAATACCTTTTATCCGTTCACCGTCACGGGTGCCGGCTTTGATAACTATGATCCGGTGCCAGGCGATAATAGATGGGTACCGGCTTATTGGAGAATGGAATCTGGAACCACGCAGCAGACGACCTGGAGAATTGGTGCAAAAGCCGGTATTAATGAAACTCGTACAATCCCAATTCGTGTCTATCTGCAGGAACAGCGTTATGATGGTTTCGAGTGGAAGGCTACCGGAATAACTGATTATATCAGTGCAGACGTAACTACAGTTCCATACTATCAAGAAGATGTGCATGACATTATAACCAGAGATCCAATCAGCATATCGCTGAATTATGATAGGTCGTCTATATATACCGGAGAAGAAATCACTGCATCCTACTTAATAACTGGAGGAAGTAGATTCTACGAACAGATCATGTATCACTGGTCTGAGTATTACAAGGGTACATGGTCTGCTGAAGCGAATAGGTATTTAATATCTTCCTCTGGAATGATAAGCTATACTCCCTCAAAAGCCTCAAAAATTCGTTTGTGGATGCAGGCAACTGATTCAGATGGGCGGAGTACAATTATATATGGTCCCGAAGTCCCTATAGAAGAACCGGTACTTGATAAAAAGAATGGTCTTGTATTAGACGATGATGGCAAACTGAGAGTTTATAAAAAGGACCAGATCGACACAAACTACAGCGGCATCGTAGAATATAGTGGTAACAAATTCTTCGTTGCAAAAGGCGAAATGTGTTCTGATGCCAGTGGTTTGAATCTGTATGATGGTAAATGGTATTACCTTTCAAACGGACAGATTCAGATACAGTACACAGGATTGGTCCAGTATGATGGAGAATGGTTCTATATTGCAAATGGTGTTCTGGATTCATCTAAAAACGGTCTTGTCGATTATGATGGCAGCAAGTTTCTCGTTTCAGAAGGGCGGATTCGGTATGATGTGAACGGACTTTGGCAAAACTTCGACGGTAGTTGGTACTTCCTTGCAAACGGTCAGGTTCAAACACAACATACAGGCGTTGCCGAATACGACGGTGCTTTCTTCTTTGTCCGAGCAGGCAAACTTGCAGCAGATTACAATGGAATGGTAGACTATGATGGTTCAACGTTCAGAGTAGTCGCCGGTCAGCTTTATTGATTATTTACGCCTCCAAGGAACTTCCCATCTCTTATACCCATACCTATACAATGACAAAAGTCTGCAGTGATCACATCTCTTTTAGTGGTCACCGCAGACTTTTATTACTTCCCGATACTTCCTCGAAAGGCACCAGTCTCATGTTCAGTGCCAAAGATAACGCTCTGCTTTATCAATCAGCGCCCATTTTAACCTTCGTTTCTCCCTCACTTCTTGAATCTTCGACGGCCCTTAATAACCCGGTAGCAATCCGCTTTGATTACTACCGGTTGAAGAACAGTATGGATTAATTGTTAGGGAGAGTCAGAATCTCTATGGATATTTGAATCCCAGACGGATATACTATATGATAATACTCATGGGTTTCATCGTCCTCGTACTGGTCAGTCTCATAATAAATCTCAGCAGTATCACCCGATATAGTCGAGATCAAGTTCCCTTTTTCACTTGTAAAGTAAATCCCGTCCAACACTGGATTGTACGAGATTGAATCCATATCGGGTAAGATCTCAAAATAAAAATCTCTTGATTCCTGTCTAACGTGAACATACACTTGGGACTTTCTCTTGTCATCTGCCATGAGTGCCCTGATCCGAGCCGTAATTACCTCCGATGATGAAACTTTTTCGCATCCGGAAAAACTTTTTGATACGCTGTTTACTTCGTTCATTTGCGTGAACCTCCTAAGTTATTTTTTGTTACATAATAGTTTTATACACGAGGTCACGATTTTAGAACCAATTATTTTAATTTTTTTGAAATACAATGGTCACCGCAGTCTAAGCTTCTTTCAAGCCGATATTTGTAGCAATCCGAGGACAATCAATAGAATCAGGAAACGGTCAATCTGGGAAAGCTATAACACCTCACCAACAAAAGCATTGTCCTTTATTGCGGCACGTATCTCCTTAAATGTCCATTCATAGTCAGCATCTGCATTGGCAAGATCTGTAAGGTGACAATATGCGATCACGCCGTACACATTATCGTTGATGGTCGATATACATGACCGCAACACTCTGCTGATCAGTTTTGTAGTTCGTATCTGTGTCATTTCTGATGTTTTCAGACATATCGTCATGCTTGAGCATCTGCTCTGTTCATTTAAAAAAAGGCCTGGAACTGTCTGAGGTTTTCCGAGAACTTTCTGATCTGCCACAGCAGCGATGAACGGATCACTCAGCTCGTACTGGACTGTTACAGCCAAAATGGGATTTTCCCGATCATCCGGTTCACCGTCTTCAGCGCGAATCCATCCTGGAGCAGATCGTCCCGAAGCCGATCGGTACTGAAGGGCACGTCCTGCCCTCCGGCAAGGAACAGGAAAAGCCGATGCTGAAGATTGATCAGCCTGTTGGATTCCGATCATTTTCCTGGCATTTAATAAAAAAGAGCTCCGAAGAGCTCTTAATATCAAATAAGCATAAACCTGATTGCTTACGCTCATTCATAAATATATACAGTTTTTCCCTGGACGATTCCATTGACGTCTTCTGACCTGGTTTCGATAACATCACCGTTCACGTCATAGACCGTGACATCATATCCAGCCAGGCTGCCCTCGGACTCTCCGCCTGAATAATACCATGGAACCCGCAGGGTACTGCCGTCTTCGGACCATTCATAAACCGAGGTGGAACTGGAGCGGACGCTGCCGTCTTCCCTGTAATTGATGAAACCACCAGATGTAATGCGCCCGTTCGCATCATAAGTATATTCTGTCACAGAATATAGCAGGCCGTTCTTGTCATAACGGGTCTGACTGATATTGTTGCCCTGCCCGTCGTAGGCATAAACGACCGTATAGCTGATAAAATCCTCAACATGAAGTGTCTCCGTTTGTATACGGCCCTCCGCATCAAGTTCATAAACGTAGCGGCCCGCAAGTTCGTTTTCGTCATAATACAGGCAGCGGGCAATGACCTGATTATTGTCATCGTATTCATACGTTTCATATTCACTGACTTCTTCAGCCCCGGTATTCTCATCTATGCTAATACTCTGACTCAGGATCATATTTCCGTTGTCGTCGTATTCACAGACCTCGCGGCTGGAAAGAATTCCGCTGGCGTCAAAATACTGTTTTTCCAGCAAGCGTTTTCCTGAAAATGTCTCCTCTGCTTCGCCATTTACTTCAATATCTTCTTCACCTTGCAGGGTCAATATCTTCTCAAAGAAGTTAGAGGAAGCCGCAACCGGACACTGGCAGCCTAAAATCACAGTTGCCGACAAAAGCACCGGCATACCTGATAACAACAATTTTTTCTTAACCATTGTCAGCCTCCTTTATTTCATATCACAGGGAAACTCTCACACAAATTATACTCTGAAAGAGTACCCTTGTCATCCAGTTTCTTTGATATCCATATAGCTTACCTCCAAATCAGATCGAATGGAGCATGAAGTACTGATACATTCTTGGGAAGCGGAACATTAGGAGCTAATTCTATCCTCTCTGCTACAATAGTTATTTTTTCTTCCTTGTTTTCTGCAGCGAGATAAGAAAGCATCCCTGTATCCAGAAACTCTTCGCTATCAAATACAATTACATGCTTACCGTTAAGACCATAATAATCGGAACTGCTGTTATTACGCCTATATGCTCAAACAAGACCAGAATAGAAATCATTTATGTCTTCGCCAATGGTCTCTGTAAATGAAATGGCTCCTGTGCTACGATCGATTCTCATTTCCTTTCGCGAAACGGTAAGAACATCAATATTTACGCTTCCAACGTTATATTCCGAAGGAAACGGATCATCTTTTTCGACATCTCCGGAATCACGACCTTCCATAACTGCTATCAACCGGCATTTCGCTGTCTCTTCCCATGAATTTATATTATCCGGCGTACTACCAGTAAGATGGATAAAATGACGATTCATCTTCATTGCAACAGAAGGCATAACGCCATTGTCATCTCCCATAGACAGGATCAGATCTTTTTCTGAGGGAGCAAAGAAAGATGCTAAAAAAGAATCTTGTTAATTTTCACGTGGTTGCCTGTTCAGTTTTTGAATGATAGGTTTGCTTACATAAAAAGTATTATGTAGAGGAGGCCTGTCATGACCATACTGCTTACTGTTATTACCGCGATCCTTTCCTTCCTGGGAACATATTGTTACCGATGGGCGGACGGCACGATCATACATTTTCTTGCGACGATCTGTGTTTTCATACAGATATATCTGATCATCCTGATAATGGCGAGAGAGAAAGGTCCCAGGAAACTCATTCCCATAGCAGTGGCGGTCGTGACGTGGGTCATCGCCTTCCTTGTCTTCCCTAGCGAGGAGGATATAACGCTCATCAAGGATCTGTTCGGCTTGATCAAAACCGCGGTCTACTGGGCGATTGCCATTCCCTTGATGATATTCTTCGCCAAGATCTTTTTTGGCGGCGGCCAAAAGAAAACCTCTTCTTACGAAGAGGAAGACACTGTCCCTCAGAGATCCTTCGGGGACTCTATGCCGGATACGCTGTTTGACGATAACAACTGTCGCTGGGAGAAGGATTATGCCGGTCCCAACATAGCCCGTTACCATTGCAACAGTA
>CACXBN010000152.1 GCA_902765885.1 uncultured Ruminococcus sp.
CTGTGCGAAAAAGCACTGATCTGCTCAAAAAACAACATCGCGTTCTCATGTATGGCCGACGGAAAATTGTTTTCATTCCTTCCTCCGGTACAGACATATACTCTTTTCGGGAATATAATCGACAATGCCATTGAAGCCGTATCCGGACTTGAAGAGCCAAAAAAGAAAGTGATCGCTCTTACATGCAGAAAAGACGGTGACGATCTTCTTGTCGAAGAATATAACTATTTTTCGGGAAAACTCGAACTCGACAACGGGATGCCCGTCACTTCCAAAGGCGACACATCGAGACACGGATACGGAACAAAGAGCATAAAATATATAGCCGAACAATACGGCGGTACAATGGAAATAAGCACGGAAGAGGACATGTTCTTCCTTTCAGTACGTTTCCCAGCATAGTTGATTTGCCAAATCACGACAGAAAAAGGCACGCTGCCTTTCCGGATACGGAAAAGTTAGAGTGCCTTTTGTTTTTGCATTTAGATAATTATCCGAGAGGATATTCCGTTGTACCGCTGCCGAGAGCTATCCTTTCGCCATTTCCAAGAACGAGGGTGCCTCCGTCCGGTGCGTTTACGATAATTTTGTCCGGTGTCTTGTCTACCGTTATGATTCCTTTCGGAGTCCATACCGCAGCGCTGAATTCTTCAACGGCATCTGACGGGACTATTTCAAATTCTTCCCAGCCTGCCTTAACCGGTCTTACACCCGCAACATATTTTGAGAGGATATAAAGCGGAGCTGCCGACCATCCGTGGTTGTATGTTCCCGTGTCATCGACAAACAGTTCCCAAAGCGTGTCCCATTCGTCGTCGAGCATCGGCGCGTATCTTTTAAGCATGCGTTCCAGAGCCAGATCCACGTGACCCATGATGCAAAGTGCTTCCAGAACATATTTTTCCGTAAACGGGCTTGCTTCATATGTGTTCATTATCACTTTTGTGATAAGCTCATAGTCTTCTTCACCCGCAAGTCCGGAAAGAGCAAGCATTGCATTGGCTCTTTCGTCTATGCTCTTGGCATCTTCCGATTTGAATCCGTCCGGTGTATAGTATTTTTCGCGCCAGTTTTCCTTTATTTCTTCAATGCGCTCCGAAATCACGGCATCCTTTTCGGTTCCGAGTTCATCAGCGAGCCTGTCGGTAAGCGAAAGGGCGTAATAATATATGGCAGCCTGAAGAAGAACGGTATCGATCTTTTCTCCCCAGTCATTCCACATCCATGACCCTTCCCTGTAAACCGGAAGCCCGTTTTCCATTTCAAAAAGTTTGAGATATTCAACGAAAGCCTTATAATATGCAGTCATGGTCTCCGTGTCCCCGGAGTGCATATAATAATGGTATGCGCTTGACATGAAAATAAGCGACTGATTCGGAATCTCCTGCGGTTTTACGGAAGGCGCTCTTGAAGGTATCGCGCCTCCTTCGGGAGTCCACGCAATGCACGCGAGAATTGCTTTTTTGGTCAGTTCCAGTCCGCCTTCATCATAGGAATAAAGAGCTGCATCTATCTGGTTTGATGCATCGCCCATATACGGACCTCTCTCTCTTTCCGGGCAGTCCATATATGTGTCTCTCATGCATATTGCTATCGTGTTAAGGCTTTCATGCCACAGCTGGTCGAGTGAGGAGTCCGGGGTTGTAAAATCTCCTGCCCACTCCCCGTTAAATCCGCTTGTGCGGTATCCGATCCTGTCGATCTTTATTCCCTTTTCCACTTCAAGAATCAGTTTTGATCCGCTGCGCCAGGGATAGTTTTCATAGCTCTGTTTACCGTCGCATGTGACATATGTGTCCTTGAAGTTTGCCATATTCTGGCGGTCTGTATATGTGTCGGTATACGCCGTTATTTTCTTCCCCGATTCGGATTCGAGTTCGATATACCATGTGAACTGGATATTTCCGGGAAGTTCTAGCGTAATCGTACTGTCTTCCGCAAATTCGGTTCCCGTGAAATTCTCAGAATTCTGAAAATCGATGACTTCGCCAAACTTCGGTGTACCGATTATGGAGTCATACAGATATCCGAACGGGATATCTCCGGGTTTTGCTATGGGAGTTGCGAAATCCCATCCGCTGTCATCAAAATCTTTACCTGTAAAATCGCCTATGCCGTCGTTTGCGTTGTACCATACATTGCGCTCTGCCAGCATGCTTGACTGATCATATCTGACGTATTCTTTTCCGCCGGTCACCCTGTTCTTGTATCCGTTGTGACGAATAACCTTCCATGTGTTATCCGACTTGACGACTGCACCGCCTGCGTTCATTTCAAAAAGGAATCCGGCCTGCACGATCTCGTCGCCTTCCTCATCGGTCATAACGGGTACTATTGAGCCGTCACCAGATCTTCCGTTGAAAGCCACGAGTACAGCTATCGTGTTTTCTCCTTCTCTCAGGTCAAGTTCAACCGTATCGTAGTAACTGTCGTACGGTGTGGGGCCTCTTTTCAGGCTGCCGTCGATGACTTTCATCTCTCCGTTGAGCCACAGTACATATTTGTCAACAGCCGAAACATACGCGGTTGCTTTTTCGGCCTTATCAACCGTAAAAGTCTTCCTGAATGCCACATAACTGTCCTCTGAGCACCCTTTTGTCCAGATCCACTCCGCACTCCAGTCATTTTTCAGATATCCTTCTATCGAATCGAGATATTTGAGACCGGATCTGTCCGGAGTCCCTCTGTCGGGAGCATGTATTTCTTCAGCGGCAGGTGCCGTTTCCTCGGTGTCCTTAGTATCAGTTTTTGTGTCAGAGTCGATTGTTTTGCCGTTGCACGCCGCAAAAAGCACGGATATCATGCAAATTACCAAAATAAAAGAAATCAGTCGCTTCATATTAACCTCGTCAGCTCACATTTTATTTGTCTTCACGATAATTATAGACATATTGAAAAAATATATGGCCGAAATCGCATAACCTTGCTGCAATTTATCGTAGATTTCGGATTCTTTCACTGCCCGGAATCCCTGTTTTGTAAATCACAATGCACACACCGGTTTTCATCATAAAGAGCCGGAAAATTCACATGTGATTCTCTCCCTCCCCCGGGCACATCCGCCACGCTTTTTCCGCGCTTTGACAGACCGAAGGTATTTTACGTAATAGTCAAACCGAAGCAGCGACAACTCAAGACGCAAAGATATGCCATAAAAGCATAAAGATATGCTTTTTTTGACTTTTTTACCGATTATTATTATACCATGGCAAAGTAATAGCGAATGGGAGGTTCTTACATGAAAAAACAAAAGAAAAAAACTTTGACGGTTATCAGTTCCGTATTTCTGGTGCTTACGGTTTTACTTGGTGTTGCCATTCCCATCACCAATTACTACTCGACAATGATAAACGCGGCTCTCGGAGCCGAAACACAGAAAATCATTCCGGGCGAAAATTCGAAAATTTTTTACTGGACCGAATATGAGTCCGAAGAAGACCTCGTTCAGCACGATATGGATGTGTGCCGTATGCTCGAAGAAGAGGGCGCCGTGCTTCTGCTTAACAAGGACGGCACTTTGCCCCTTGCAGCCGACACAAAATTCTCCCTTTTTTCTCAGTCTTCTGCCGACCCCGTGCTGACAGGTACCGGATCTGCGTTCATGTCAACGGGAGATGCCGTCAGTTTTTATGCAGCTCTTGAAAACAGCTTTGAAAAAGGCTGCGTCAACACGGATTTGTGGAAGTTTTATAAAACCGCTGGATACAAAAGGGAAAACGCAAAACTTTCCGGCGGCAGTCCCGATCAATACCGAATAAACGAAGTCCCCTGGGAAAAGTACCCTGAGGCACTGAAGAATACTTTTGAAAACTACGGAGACTGTGCTCTGATCGTTCTTTCAAGATCATCCGGAGAGGGTGCGGATCTTCCCAGCGGTCTCGATACCCTTAAGGAATATATGACAGACGGTGATTATCTCCGGCTGTGCAAAGAAGAAACAGACCTTTTCGAAAATATATGCTTGCTTAAACAGGAAGGTGTTTTCAAAAAAATCGTCGTGCTCCTCAATTCTTCCTCCACATTACAGCTGGATTTTATAGATAAATATGATATTGATGCTGTTCTGTGGGTAGGTAATCTTGGCCTCAACGGTATTCCCGGAGTCACGGATATTCTTTCCGGCAAAATTAATCCTTCCGGCAGAATCGTGGACACATTC
>CACXBN010000153.1 GCA_902765885.1 uncultured Ruminococcus sp.
CCTGACTGCAACAGCACTTTGATTCGGGTTTTAAGAAAATAGATTCGGGGCCTTCCGGTTACTCCTTTACGGAAGGCTCCGTTTTTTTTGTGCTAACAGAAAGACTTTATAATGGAAAAACAGTCGTAAAGACGACAAAATTTCTAATAATTTTGTATTTGTATGTTGATTTACGGTTCCGGGCCACATATAATGCTATTAGAAAAACTGTTGAAATTACGACTGTTTTTCTAATAGCTGACGGAGGGGTATATGGATCGTCCTTATTATCTTGAGAAACTGAAGCTTAAAATGAACAACGGCATGATAAAGGTCATAACCGGTCTCAGGAGATGCGGGAAATCCTACCTCCTTTTCAATTTGTTTTACAGATACCTTTTGGAATCCGGTGTAGAAGATGACCATATAATCCGTATCCAGTTGGACGATTGGGCAAACAGGGAATACCGGGACCCTGATAAGCTTTACAAATATGTCAAAGACCGGATAACTGATCGAAACCGGTATTACATCCTTTTGGATGAAGTGCAGTTCGTGCCGTCTTTCGAGGATGTGCTCAACGGATTCCTGCATATTGAAAATACAGATACCTATGTAACCGGAAGCAATGCCAGATTTCTATCCCGGGACATAATAACCGAGTTCAGGGGTCGCGGAGACCAGATTCATCTCCGGCCTCTGTCATTCAGTGAGTTTATGGCAGCTTTCGATGGCAATGAGCATGATGCATGGCAGCAGTACATAACGTTTGGTGGTCTCCCGAAACTTCTTGGAATGAAAACTGATCAGGAGAAAACCGATTATCTCAAGGGCATTTTCGAGGAGACCTACATAAAGGACATAATTGATCGGAATGATGTCAGAAACAGGTCTGAGATGGAGGAACTTGTGGATGTGGTCGCTTCGTCAATCGGATGTTTTACCAATCCGAAAAAGCTGTCGGATACATTCAAATCCATCAAGAATGTTGCCATGCACCCGGATACTGTCAAATCTTACCTTGATTATCTTGAGGATTCTTTTTTGATCAGCAAAGCCAGAAGGTATGATGTAAAGGGCAAGCGCTACATAAACACCCCCATGAAGTACTACTTTACGGATTGCGGACTCCGGAATGCCAGACTTGAGTTCAGGCAGATTGAGGAGACTCATCTTATGGAGAGTGTTATATTCAACGAACTCTGTATGTGCGGATATTCTGTGGACGTAGGGTGCGTTGAGGACGTTTCCATAGGGGAGAACGGGAAACGGGTCCAAAAGCAGCTTGAGATAGATTTCGTATGCAACCTTGGTTCAAAGAGGGTTTATATTCAGTCTGCCTTATCTCTGTCTTCGCCGGAAAAGACCTTACAGGAGCAGAGATCCCTTCTGAAGGTGAGCGACTCATTCAGGAAGATGATCATAGTGAAGGATGGAATATCACATTATAATGATGATGGAATTCTTGTGCTGAATCTGTTTGATTTTCTGATGAATAGAGACGATGTGATCTAACGTCAGTATGTACAGCAAGCGATAGATTCGTAAGTGTTTAAATGTCGCTTTGCCCTCATCACTTTTCAACCCTTTCTGTTAAACTCATTTTTTACAAGCTCGTTGATCAGTTTTTCATATAGTGATATGTATTTTGAGTCCTTGGCATTTTTTAATAAACTGCTGAATAAGTCTTCCGTTTCACGGTCAAAATCACCTTCTAAAGAGGTAAAGAATTCTTCGCAGGAATCCAACGACCAACTATCTTATCTACATTCAATGCGAAATACTGCGATGCGGGAGACAGGACGCAATAGCGCTTACCATTTTTCATTTTTGAACAAAATAATCAAAACTTCTCCTTTGAAAAATAAAAATTATTCCTTTCTTTTCTTTGCTGATTTTTCATCGCAAATCGGCCCTTGAAGTGCCCTAAAAGGCCATTTCAGCACCATTTTCTCCTCCCAAACGGGTTCTTCCGCAGCACCTCCGACTGCTACGATTTTTGTGTAAGGAAAAAACGAAACCAAAACCAAGCGGAAATGAAAACCACCGCCGAACTGAAGGAGAGCCGACGATGATTAAGAAGATGATGACAGCAATGATGATCCTGGTTGCAGCAGCCTGCTGCTTCGCCGCCACCCACACCCACACTGTTTATCTCATTTCCACAGTAGAGAAGCTCGATGCACAGTATGTCCTGAGAAACAATGAGACAGGTAAGATCGGAGCTTCAGTCCATTACATCACAGAAGAGATTGCAAAGCAGGATGTCAGAACATCTTTCGATATCATCCAGAGCTGCAACAGCAACGGATATAACAATGTCCGTCTTACAATCGAGGCCACCGAGCTGGTTGCAAGAGTCAACGGCAAGACTTACAGCACACAGGGCGTTTCGATTATCAGAGACGGAATCAACTACGGCAGCACCATGTCCTTCACACAGACAACATACGGTCCGGTCGCAGCCGGAGCAGTGGCAGCCTCCTTCGAGGTTCTCTGGAACACAGACAGCAGCCTGGTACAGGCTTCCTACGAA
>CACXBN010000154.1 GCA_902765885.1 uncultured Ruminococcus sp.
CATTAGATGCTTTTTGGTATGGCTTATAAAAAGATATCCTGATTATTCACTGAAACATGTTACAAGAAAAACTATAGATGAATATCAGGTATTTCTGGAAAGGAATGATTCTATATCAAAGTCTCAAAAGGAAGGTATATGGGGGAGCATAAAGAACTTCTTTCAGATGATGCAAAATCGTTCAGATTTTCCAGATAGAATTCTCATGAAAAAGGGCAATCCTTTTTCCAGAACAATCGAGGACAGAAAAAAGGCAGAAAAATATATACCTGAGGATGTGGCAACTCAGTTTGATGCCATATTTAAAAATGAACAGATTCCTCTACATATTAAGGTGTGTTATTGGATATGCCGCCTTATCCCGTCAAGAATTGGAGAAATCATTCCTTTACCTATAGATTGCCTGCGCGAATACGAGGAAGATTACATTTTAACACTCTATATGTACAAACAGAATGGCGGTTATTACGAACCTGAAAAGCGTATGATCCGTATCAAGTATAGTGACATGGGGAAGTATCTTGTGGATCTTATCATGCAACAGCAGAAGGAAGCCTTAAAGTTACAAGATTACTGTCAAGAAGAGAAAAAAGACAGGTTGCTCATATCTCACAGAATCATACGGTACAGAGGGGAAAATGGGAATATTTTGTATAAAAACGGTAAGAATTTGTTTGCCCTTACGGAGAGAAATTTCCGGAAATGGCTGACAAAGTGTGCCGAGGATTATTCTATAACAGATGAAAATGGACAGCCGTTTCGACTTACATCTCATCAGTTTAGGCACAATGCTATTACGGACCGTATTTATGAGAATTTTAATCTTCTTGAGATTAAAGATATGACACATCACAAAACAACTGCAATGATTGAGCAAAGCTATGTACATGCAAAGGAACCGGAACTTCAGAAGATGGCAAACGCTATTTCAAGTGATGAAGAAAAAGCTTTCCCTGGCAGGATAATAACTAAAGCTATAAGATTTGAAAAAATTCTCAAGATGCCCCGTGCACAGAGGATAGGTAATATGGGGGTATGCAGCGATTCAAGTGGGTGTTCCAGTGATATGTATGATTGTCTTGTCTGCAGCTATTTTGTTCCGTGTATCGAGGATCTTGAAGAATTCGTAAAACAGAAAGAGAAACTTGAGGAACAGATCGTTCTTTATAAGGAAAAACCTTTTATGAGGGAGAAACTGGAAGTAAAGATTTCGTCACTGGAAATCATAATAAAACGTATAACTGATATGGTGGAGGAAGAAGATGGAAAAGGATATCCCGAAGGGTCTTCAGAAACTTCAGGCTGAAAAAAGAAATAATACACTTCATATCATACAGGAAGCTATAGATGAAATGAAGGAGACAGGCGAGGTCGTGACAAAGAAGCGGCTTTACGAAATGACAGGTTTGTCTCCTGCTACATTTTCTAAACCTCATGTAAAAGCTCTTCTTGAAAAGAACCAGGTATGCCAATATCGGCCTCGAAGCAGATCTGACGAAGATATAAAAACACACATCGAAAAACACCGTGCGGCCGAGTTTGATAAAAAAGAAAAGGAAATAAGTCGTCTTAAACAGGAACTGGCAAAACAGCAAATGAAGTATGATGCCTTAAATAATGACTTTACAGCCCTGAATGAAAAATATCAAAGAATTCTCGGCGAATGTCACGAACTTCAGAGAAAGTGCAGAAGTCATGGATTATTCTAATACAAAGGGTCAACGACGGTTCCTTCTGCATGCCAGGCGAGGAAAAGATATTTTTCTCACCGGGGATGCCGGAACTGGAAAAACTGCGGTATTAAAGCAGTTTATCGAAGAATCTGAGCAAATTGGGAAAAGCGTCATTGTTATGGCCCCTACTGGAATAGCAGCTGTCCAGATCTCTGGAACGACGATACACAGGGCTTTTGGTTTTCCAGTAGGCACATGTATAAATACAGGAAGAGGGAACATGTCTATAAAGACACGTACTCCTAAAAAAATCAGACATGCTGATATCATTGTTATTGATGAGATAAGCATGGTCCGTATCGACCTTATGGACGCTGTGCTTGCCTCCATAGAAAAAATAGAAAAAGAAAATGGAAAACATATCCAGGTTATTGTAATAGGGGACTTTTTTCAGCTTCCACCAGTCAACGATTGGAGAGCCAGAGACGAATATGATCTGCTTAGATCCTACTATGGAGGAAAGGCTGTCCCGGGATATGCTTTTTTAAGTGAATACTGGGCCAGAAGGAAGTTCTTTCCTGTTATATTGACCGAGGTGGTTCGTGTAAAGGACTCGGACCGAGATTTTATCAGAAATCTGAATCTCGCAAGAAGGGGCGATTGTAATTGCATCTCATACTTTAATCAAAGAGTCCTGCCATGTAGAACAGATGATATTCCCAGGCTGTATCCTACTAATGCTGCCGTCCAGGATGTAAATCTCGAAAGACTCAGCAACCTGCCAGGCAGATTATTTAAACTTGATCCGATTTTTGAAATGGCCCAAGGTGCGGATTTTTTTGATTTTCAAATTGCTGTTAAAGAAATACATGAATCCTTGGTACTTAAAGACGGAGCTGATGTTATTTTACTGTCTTCAGACCAATATGGCTCACAAATAGATGATCTGGATAAGATGTCTGGTAACTATATTGCTGATGAAGGACCATTATATTACAACGGCAGTCTGGCCCAGATCCTTGGTGTAGATGCTTTAGATGAAAACGATAGTAATGCTAGATTGATTCTTGAAATCAAGGCTAGTAAACGTCATATCATGCTTTACAGATCTACATATCCGATCTATGGCTATAAAGAAGGTACAGATGGAAAACCCGTCAAAACACTGTTAGGACATTACCGCCAGTTTCCTGTGAAACTGGCTTTTGCGGTCACGGTACATCGCAGTCAAGGTCGTACATATCAGGAGTTAGTAGTGGATCCTCGTATGTTTACGACGGGGCAAATGTATGTGGCTTTGTCCAGAGTAACTTCTCTCAGCGGGCTTTATCTAACCAGGCAAATCCTTCCACAGGACCTAAAGGTGGACCCTGTAGTATCGTCTTTTTATACGTATATCGAGCAAGAATCCAATGGTTTGGCGAAGCATAAAATGGGCCGTCCTGCAAAGTACAAAGAGGGCGCATCACAGCACTGGGTCCCGACACAGCTTGAAAAGCATATTCGGGCAGAAATAGAAAAAGGACATCTTCTGAAATTATCATATTCGCCAGCCTACAAATCTGACAGAGTGCAGTTGTACATTCCTGATAATTTATGGTCTGGAATTAAGGAAGAGATTGCTGAGTGGAAGCGAGTTTCTAAAAAGAAAAGGGCGCAGAGTCGCAAAAGAGACTATTAAAAGTAACCTATACTGAATTTATATCAAAATTGGCTTTACCTGTAGACTATTCAGAGGTATAATAATATATCAAAAGTAACGGTCGTTAATTTAGATAGAGACATGATTTATGGTATATGGTTATTGCAGAATATCAACCCCTAAACAGAGCATAGACAGGCAGGTGAGGAATATTCAATCCTCTTACC
>CACXBN010000155.1 GCA_902765885.1 uncultured Ruminococcus sp.
GCAAATATGTTTCTTTTTTGCTCTTTTCTATTGTAATTCTTGCTGAAATGTCATATAATAGGCGTCACTAAAATGCAAGTTTGACCGCACTTTTGTTCATTCCTCAAATAAATATGGGCTGTTTAAGCCTGTTTTTTGAATAAAATTCGGTTTGATTATGCAAAAACTCGAAAGAGAGTATACGCACATGGACGGACGCACCCCCTATTCTCAGCTCTCGGAAAAAGAGCTTGATGATATTTTATGCACAGAACAGGCAAAGCTGGACAAATGGAGCGAAAAAAACCTCACACTTGACCTGACAAGAGGAAAACCAAACCAGGCTCAGCTCGATCTGTCATCTAAAATGCTCAGCATTATCAGTGACCGCGGAGACTGTTTCAGCGAAAGCGGTCTCGACTGCAGAAACTACGGAATACTCGACGGACTTCCGGAAACCAAAAGGCTTTTCAGCGAACTTCTCGGCCTTCCTCAGGAAAGCATTCTTGTTCTCGGAAACTCCTCACTTAATGTAATGTACGATACGCTTGTACGATGCATGCTGTTCGGAGTTTACGGCGGATATGAACCATGGTCAAGACAGGGCAGAATAAAATTCATTTGCCCTTCCCCCGGATATGACAGACACTTTACGATCTGCAGGACACTGGGTATTGAAATGATACCGGTCAAACTGAACAGTGACGGTCCGGACATGGATGAGGTGTACAATATCGCCTGCTCGGATCCGTCCGTAAAAGGAATATGGTGTGTTCCGAAGTTTTCAAACCCCGAAGGGATCACATATTCCGATGAAATCGTAGAACAGATAGCAGCCATGAAACCGGCCGCTCCTGATTTCAGAGTGTTCTGGGATAACGCATATGCGGTTCACGAACTGTATGATGAAGAAGTGCATCTTGCAAATATATTCGATTATGCCAAGGAAAACGGAACCGAAGATCATATTTTCTATTTCGCTTCAACATCAAAAATAACATTCCCCGGTTCCGGACTTGCTATTATGGCCGCAAGCGAAAAGAATCTGGAACAGATTCTTCCGATCATTGCAACTCAGACCATCGGTTATGACAAGATCAACCAGATGAGACATGTGAAGTTTTTCAAAGACGCAAACGGCGTCAGGGAACACATGCGCAGACAGGCTGCAATACTTCGTCCGAAATTCGAGCTTGTGGAAAGAGTTTTCCGTGATAAGCTTGAAGGATACGACATAGCGCACTGGAGCAATCCCAGAGGCGGATATTTCATAAGCCTTTATGTTGAACCGGGATGTGCCAAGAGAGTATATCAGCTTGCCAGATCTGCAGGTGTCACACTTACCCCGGCCGGTTCCACATATCCTTACGGCAGAGATCCGCAGGACAGCAATCTGAGAATTGCTCCAACATTCCCGGAACTGGAAGAACTGAAGCCGGCAACCGAAATTCTATGCACCTGCATAAAGCTTGCAACGGCTGAAAAAATGCTTAAAGAAAAAAGAAAACATTAAAGACAACCTCATGCCGCTTTGGTACACAAAACGCCGGGCGGCATCATCTTTTATGATATTATTCTGATTACACGGAGATAATTGACATGCAGATACTATTAGCCCTTTCCGTGGCTATGCTCAGCGGACTTCTCATGTCCCGTCTTACGAAAATATGGAATCTTCCCGCGGTCACCGCTTATCTGGTGGCAGGGATTCTGATAGGGCCTTACTGCCTTGGTCAGATAGGCATAGAAGGCCTCGGATTTGTTTCACATGAGAATGTTTCATCCTTTTCGATAATTTCTCAGGTGGCACTGGGATTCATCGCCTTTTCAATGGGAAATGAGTTCAGAATTTCCGAGCTCAAAAAAATCGGCAAGCAGGCCACATTTGTTGCAATTTTCCAGGCGCTCACTGCTACGGTCTTTGTAGATGCCGCGCTCATTGCTCTTCATTTTGCCTTTCCTGAGCAACTGCCTGTCTCATGTGCCATAACACTTGGGGCTGTCGCAGCGGCAACGGCACCCGCAGCTACACTGATGGTCGTAAAGCAGTATAAGTCGCAGGGACCGCTAACGAAGATCCTTCTTCCGATTGTCGCGCTTGACGATGTTGTCGGACTAATTGTTTTCGCGGTTTCTTTCGGAATAGCCAAAGCACTTGAGCAGGGGCGTGTGGACATTTTTTCGGTTTTGGTTGATCCGATTATCGAAATAGTACTGTCACTTGCAGTAGGCGGACTTCTTGGCGTTCTATTCAATTTCATCGAGAGATTTTTCCATTCAAGAAGCAAGAGACTGACTATCTCGGTTACTTTTGTGTTCATAGCCGTTGCCATCTCGATGATCTCCTTCAAACTCGGGCCCGTAACAGTCGGATTTTCCTCACTGCTTGTCTGCATGATGCTCGGAACGGTTTTCTGCAATCTGTGTGATTTTTCCGAAGAGCTCATGGATCGTATGGACAGATGGACGGCTCCCATCATGGTGCTTTTCTTTGTCCTGAGCGGCGCCGAACTTGAGTTTACTGTTTTCGGAAGCTGGGTAGTTATCCTGATCGGAATCGTATATATAATAATGAGATCACTCGGAAAAATGCTCGGCGCAAGAGTTTCCTCAAAAATTGTAAAATGCGAACCGCAGGTTCAGAAATATCTCGGAATCACATTGCTCCCTCAGGCCGGTGTGGCCCTTGGCATGTCGCTAACGGCTCTCGAACTCGGTCCGACAGGCGTGATTGTCAGAAATGTGGCGCTGTTTGCTGTCCTGATTTATGAGCTGATAGGACCTCTGCTCACAAGAATAGCTCTTGAGCGCGCCGGTGAAATCACTGAAAAACCGCTGTCTCCACGTGCAAAAGCCAGACTAGAGAAAAAGAAAGCAAAACAAAAGGCTTGAAATTAGCGAAAACAATAGTTAAAATATAGCTATCAGGAACATTTCACATAAAAGGAGAGCCTCATGAAGAAATTAATATCTCTAATCCTTGCTCTTTCGATGATTATCGGTATGGCAGCCATTGCGAGTGCCGATGAACCTTCATCGTGGGCAAAAGAAGAAGTTGAATCAGCAGTTGAAACGGGACTTGTTCCCGATTATCTGCAGGCAAACTGGACTTCTCCAGTAACAAGGGGACAGGTTGCCGAAATGTTTATTCTCCTTCTTGAAAAAGCAACAGGCAAAACAGTTGATGCCATAATCGAAGAAAAGGGCGCGACAATAGAAGAAGGCAAGTTTGAAGATACAAATGATGCCAATGTCTATGCCGCCAATGCTCTCGGTATCATAAACGGAACAAGCTCAACAAAATTCTCACCGGACGGCACTCTCAAGAGAGCTCAGATAGCCGCTCTTATAAACAGAGTTGCAAAAGTTGTCGGAATCAACACCAACGGATTCTCACATGACTTTGAAGATATCACGGATAATTATTCCTGGGTCGATTCGGAACTCGGATGGCCATATAAATCTGGAATCATAAACGGTGTTTCATCTTCTAAATTCAATCCCGGCGGAGATTTGACGACTGAGCAGGCTATCCTCATAACATACAGAGCATACAAAGCTCTCAAGTCGTCAGCCGTTCTGAACGCAAACCCGTATCAGAGAGTTGTTATTTTCGGAGTTGACGGAGCAGGCGCATTCTTCAAAGATACGGATACTCCTAATATAGACAGAATATTTGCCGACGGAGCAATAACATACAACTGTATCACATCTACCCCGTCCATAAGCGCAGAGTGCTGGGGCGCACTGTTCCATGGAGTTACCCCGGAACAGCACGGCCTCACAAACGCAAGCAGTGTCCCGTATCCTATGACATCGGAATATCCGAGTTTCTTCCACGTTCTTAGACAGGCAGACAGCGAATGTGAAATGGCTTCGTTCTGTCACTGGAACACAATCAATGTTGCCATAGTCGAATATGAAGAAGGACTGGTAAAAGACACCGCTGATTCCGACGAAGAAATCACTGAAAAAGTTATAGAATATCTCGACGATCATGATCCCCGTTTGCTGTTTGTCCATTTTGATGATGTTGACTCAGCAGGTCACAGCTACGGCTTCGGCAGTGAAACTCATCTCAAACAGATTTCCACAGCTGACGCTCTGATCGGAAAAATATATGACAAACTTGAATCCAAGGGAGTCTTGGACGATACTCTTGTTATTGTAACACCTGACCATGGCGGAACAATCGAATACGATGAAAACGGCAATATAACCAGCGGTAGCCATGGCGGTGATACCTATGAAGAAATGAATATAATGGTGGCAATTCGCGGAAAGACCGTCAAAAAGGGTCAGATAGGCGAAATGGCTATCCGCGATATAGCATCCATAGTAACATATGCATTCGGACTTGAGCAGCCCGAACACTGGACATCAAGAGTTCCATCAGGTGTTTTTGAGGGAGTAGAAGCTACCGCAAGACGCGACTATATACCTGAGGTAAATGTCCGTTACGGTAATGAAGGTGAAGATACTCCTCTTCCCGACTCAGGCAAATATATAACTGATTTCTTTGATGAATCCGTACTAGCATCATATATCACCCTCGACGACACCGTCAAAGATGATCTTGGAAAGATCAGAACGACGCCGAAGAATAAGCTGTATTTCATCGAAGGATACAGAGGAACCGGAGCAAAAATGGTTGACGGTCACTTCATTTCACAGTTTATGCCCGGTAATTCAAGTTTCACGATTTCATTCTGGTTAAATGCACCCAGCAACGGAGGAAATCCGCTGGTGTTCTCAAATCAGGACTGGTACAATATGGAAAGTCAGGGATTCTCGGTTGCCATCGATGACGGAAAGCTGCAGTTCAATCTGGGTGACGGAACAACATATGACAATCACTATTTCCCTCTTCCTGACAACTACAGAAACGGATGGGTACATGTAGACCTGATAGTTGACAGGGATGCGGGAACCGTGAGCATCTGCTATGACTTCAGTGAAACAGAGACCATCTCTCTTCCTGATTCAATGAAAGATATTTCATTCAACGGAAAGATCCGCGGTATAGTCTTCGGCGAGGACGGTTCTGCAAGCTATTATCTCAGACTTCCCGCAACACTTGACGATATTATCATCTTCAACAAAGCTCTGACGAATGAAGATATCGCTACTCTTGCTGAGTATTACGGAATAGAAAAATAAACGCCAGTCAGAGATGACCGGCACTCCGGATACTCTCAGATAAGAAGAACTCATTAAGAAAAACAATCTGATGAAGCAGGCATGATCTCACAGGTCATGCCTGCTTTGGTTTTGTGCGGGGAAAAAACAGTCCTGTGCCGCTCATTTTCACTGTGAAGATGGTTAAGTGACCGGATGATGCTATCTTCCGGCTTTTGAAAGTGACAAGCTTTTTCCGTACAGGAGTGCAAAAAAGGCCAATGCACAATGAAATTGCATTGACCTTTTTTTTCAATATTTACTCGGACTGTTTTTAACAGCCATTCAGCCTTTATATTATTTCAGGAATCCAAGACTGCTGACGATCGGAATTTCTTTTGCTTTGCCTTTGCAAACATAGATGAATCCGATGATCCTAAGTACAAACGCTATAGCGAATACTATTCCCATAACTGCCCATCCGAGGAATGGTATTATGACAAGGATCACAGAGATATAACTGCATACCATTATCTTCATAGCCTGTTTGACATGGAATGATACGAACGGAGAGTTGTTGATAGCAAGAAGAGCTATAATAACACCTATAAAATCGAGAAGATAGGGCATCATCGCAATAACTTTGTTATCAGATATATCCTTTGCATCATATTCAGCAGTATGATCGGTAGGATCCACGACTGCTACGGGCGCCTGCGGTGCAGGAGCACCTGTGAAGGACATGCCGCATGTTGGGCAGAATGCAACATTGTCATCAAGCTGAGTCTGACAATTTGGACAAACTTTCATGGTAAATCTCCTTTACAAAATGTTTTGTCGTATATATTTTACAATATAGATCGGGTAATGTCAATCAATATTTTCTATCTTTAACCGAACATGATCTGGTTAACTATACCTTCAAGTCTTTCCTGTCTTCCGCTTCCGGGAAGTTCGGGTTTTCCCATCTTTTCGGCATAGGCAGCAAGTGATGCAAGATCCGTTTTCCCCTCAACTATATCCTTGCCTATCCCGGTTCTGTAACTGGAATAGCGCTCTTTTACAAACTCGTCTATTCTTCCGTCTTCTATTATCTCCGCTGCCTTGATAAGTCCGAGAGCAAATGTGTCCATACCGAGAATGTAGCTTTCAAACATGTCTTCGACTGTATAACTTGGTCTGCGGGCCTTGGAGTCAAAGTTGAATCCCCCTTTAAGTCCGCCTGCCTTAAGCACCTCATACATACACCATGTAGCTTCATATACGTCAAACGGGAATTCATCCGTGTCCCATCCGAGAAGCATGTCTCCCTGGTTGGCATCAACTGAGCCTAACATCCCGTTGATTGCTGATATTCTGAGATCGTGGCGGAATGTGTGTCCCGCGAGTGTCGCATGGTTTGCCTCTATGTTCATCTGGAAATCCTTGTCCAGACCGTATTGACGAAGGAATCCTATTGCAGTCGCAGCATCAAAATCATACTGGTGCTTCATCGGTTCTTTCGGTTTCGGTTCTATATAGAAGTAGCCGTCAAAACCTATGCTTCTTCCGTAATCCACAGCCATGCGCATCAGTCTGGCTATGTTTTCCTGCTCGAATTTCACATCTGTATTGAGGAGCGTCTCATATCCTTCACGTCCGCCCCAGAACACATATCCGCGTCCTCCGAATTTAACTGTAAGTTCGATGGCCTTTTTTATCTGGGCTGCTGCAAAAGCGAAAACATCAGCCGAATTCGAAGAGCCGGCACCGTTCATGTATCTGGGATTGGAGAACATATTTGCAGTGCCCCACAGACATTTTATATCGGTTCCCTTCATTTTCTCGAGAATATAGTCCGATATCTCATCAAGTCTTCTGTTTGTTTCTTTGATATCATCAGCTTCCGGCACCAAGTCTACATCATGGAAGCAGAAATATCTGATACCCATTTTTTTCATGAACTCAAATCCGGCATCCACCTTTGCCTTCGCATGTTCCATCGTGCCTTTTTCTTTTGCACCGAAAGACTTGTCGGCTGTGTCACGTCCGAACATATCTGTTCCGGCCGCACCAAGATTATGCCACCATGCCATAGCAAACGGGAGATGTTCACTCATCTTTTTTCCAAGTATTATTTTCTCGCTGTCGTAATATTTGAAAGCAAGAGGATTTTTGGACTTAGGTCCTTCATACTTGATTTCAGGAATGTTTTTGAAAATTTCGCTCATATCAGTTCTCCTTCATTGTTTTGTATAAAGATTTAAGAGATGGGTATATCTGCTTGAAAATGCCGTACTTCTTTTCATACTTTTTCTGGATGGTCTCATCGGGATAAATAACTGCGGATATACCGCATAAGCTGTCAGCCGCCTCTTTAACGCTGCTGAATCTTCCGCATCCGACCATGGCAAGCAAAGCTCCTCCGTATCCGGGTCCCTCTTCAATCGATGGTATCTCAAGCCTTATGTTGAGAACATTCGCTATTATCTTTCTCCACAGTGGCGATTTTGCCCCGCCTCCGCATATTCTGCTGCTTTCAATTTTAATTCCCAGAGATTTTGCAACTTCAACGCTGTCGCGAATCGCAAATGCGACCCCTTCAAGCACTGAAAGGATCATGTCCTTTCGTGTTGTATCCATGCTCATTCCCACAAATGCCGCTCTGGCATCAGTATCGTTTATCGGAATTCTTTCACCCATAAGATACGGCAGGAAGAATGTCCTGTTTTCTCCCAGGTCTTTGTCTTCTATGTTTTTTTGTTCTCCTGCATAATCGCTTGTTCCGAATATATCTTCGCACAGCCATTTATTGCAGCTTGCTGCTGATAGCATGCATCCCATAAGGTGATATCCGCCGTCCGCATGTGCAAATGCGTGAAGAGCATTATTTGTGTCCACTCTGAATTTCTCGGATGAAATGAACACTGTTCCGGAAGTGCCAAGTGAAATGTTGCATCCTCCGTCACCTACAATACCGGTTCCCACAGCCGCTGCGGCGTTGTCTCCCGCACCTGCTATGACTTTGACATTACCGGAAAGTCCGAGCTGCTTAGCAACATCCGGCTTAACGCAGCCAACAACATCTGCGCTTTCATAAAGCCCCGGCATAATGCTTTCTTCAATACCGCATATCGAAAGCATTTCTTTTGACCAGCACTTGTGTTTAACATCCAGGAGAAGCATTCCAGATGCGTCTGAATAGTCACAGCAGTGAACTCCCGTCAGTTTATAGTTGATATAATCCTTCGGAAGCATCAGCTTCGAGATTTTAAAGAAATTTTCAGGTTCGTTGTTTTTGACCCACAGCACCTTTGGCGCGGTAAATCCGGCAAATGCTATGTTTGCCGTCAGCTCGGATAGCCTTTGCTTGCCGATTACATTGTTAAGATAATCGACTTCCCTGAATGTTCTGCCGTCATTCCACAGAATGGCAGGTCTGATCACATTGTCATCTGAATCAAGGATCACAAGGCCATGCATCTGCCCTCCGCAGCCTATACCATCAACAAGCCCGGGATCTATCCCTCTCATAATGGCTTTTACTCCGTCGATCACAGCTTTCCACCAGTCTTCGGGTTCCTGCTCCGACCATCCGGGATTAGGAAACACAAGCGGGTATTCTCTGCTTTCGGTCCTGATGACCTTTCCGTCTTCATCCACGAGAAGAATTTTGACTGCAGATGTTCCGAGATCAATACCCAGATACAAATGTTTCGGATCCATACTATTCCTCCATTATTCTCGGTACTCTTTTGCTGACTTTACATATTACTTCATAATTGATTGTGCCGGCGGTCTTAGCAAGGGCGTTGGTGGAAGCTCCGTCATCTCCGCCAAAAAGAATAACATGATCGCCGATCTTGACATCACTGTCGCCGATCTCCGGAGTGATATCAATCATAAACTGATCCATGCATATTCTTCCGATTTGCCTGTAGCTTTTGCCGTTTATTCTAACGTTACACCCTCCGTAAGCTCTCTCAAATCCGTCAGCATAGCCGGCAGCCACCGTTGCCACCAGCTTTTCACCGTCGGATTCATACGTGGCGCCGTAGCTTATCCTGTCCCCGCGATGCACTTTATGTATATGTGTAACGGTTGATTCGAATCTCATTACCGGAGAAAATCTCTCATCGACTGCGCCATTAGGCATAAGGCCATAAATAATCACTCCTGCTCTGACTGCATCAAAATACGCTTCCGGCAGCTCCAGAGAAGCAGCAGAATTCGCAGCATGGATCAATCCGGGATCAATATTGATTTCCCTGAGTCTATTTATAAGCTGTGTGAATCTCCTGAGCTGCAATGCCGTGTAACCGCCGTAGTTTTCAAAGCCGTGAACTGTTTTTTTATCCATAAGCTCATCATCAGCGGATGAGAAATGTGTAAACAAACCGCAGACATCCAGTTCGGAATCAACAGATATTCTCCTTATGTTTTCTGCAGTTTCGCCGATGTGGTTTTCGTCCGAAATAAAGCCCACACGATTCATTCCGGTATCTGCTTTTATATGCACCTTGAGCTTTTTGTCCGTGCCATGTTCCGCATTGTATTTTCTTACTGCTGTATCAAGTTCCATGGCATTTTCACATGACACTACGGCACAAGTAATATCTTCCTCAAGCATATCCGGGATGTTTTCGGGATCTATTCTTCCCAGAATCAGGATATCGGGATGTCTTCCGTTTTCATTCTCTATTTTCCGCAGTTCACAGGCTTCATCTTCTGATGATACGGCAAAGAAATCACAGCCGGCATCTCCTAGCGATTTTGCCACTGCTTCAATGCCGTGGCCGTAAGCATCAGCCTTGACGACACAGATCACCTTCGGAGTTTTTACTCCAGCTATTCTCGCCTTTTCTTCAACTGTTTTCTCAAAATTGATATAGTTGTTTATTAAAGCCTTTTTGCTGATATATGCTATATTTTTATGTTTCACAAAACCTTGCCTCCCGGCAAAAAATAAGAAATTCCGAGTGCTGCCTAATACACAAGCACTCGGAATTTGATAAAATCAAATCAATGCTGATGGCAACTCTTATAGTTGACTCACTGTGATATCAGCTCTTGCATTGAGAACTGTATGGTCAATCAGTGTGATACGGTTGTCACCACAGTGTTTCTGTTGTAAAATTTCATGCTTTTAAGCATCTTATTGGTAACTTCGAAGAAGATAACTGTCTTCTTTCCGTCTTTTTCGGAAACCGCAAAGTATGAATCCGGGCTCTTCATATCGCCTCGGAAATCCTTTGTCACGTCAGCAGATGACCATTTATCTTTATATTCATCTGTGGCCGGAGCAATAATGGAGTATGAAGAAACGAGATCTTCAGATACTACTTTTCCCTTGCCGCTGGCGTTGAGCTCGCTTATCACGAGTTTTGCGTTGGCAACTTCATATTTGCGTTCTTCTTTTACGAGTCTTTGAGTAAAGAATATCAATGCGATAAACAGCGGAACGACTATCGTCGCCCATATTGCTGCAGCACCGCTTGTAACTGCAATAATTACGCCGAAAACTACTATGACAAGAATGTATAGAGCTATCAACAGCATTTTTTTCTGCTTTGTTTTTCCTTCTGCTTTTTTTGCGACTGTATATTCAGCATAGTTTACGGATTCTTCCATAACATCTTCTCCTTAATGATTTCTCTTATGCACAAACATATGCACATCTGGAATTATACCACACATGTGAGTCAATAACAAGAAAACATGCAAATGATTATGCATTTTTGTTTCGAGTCATTATCGTCATTATTTGCCTGCCGCTGATGACAGTTCCTTTATCTTATCCCTGAGATATGCGGCTTCTTCGAATCTCAGATCCTTTGCAGCCTTTTTCATTTCAAGAGTAAGTTTCTCTATCATCACTTCGTTTGGAACCGCTGACACGTCTTTCTTATCCTGGTTTCTCTTTCTTCCCTTGCCTTTGGAGGAATCGTCGGTCCCTATCTGTATGATATCCATGATCTTTTTCTCGATGGACTTGGGAGTGATTCCGTGCATCTCGTTATATGCTTTCTGGATTTCTCTTCTCCTGTTTGTCTCATCCACCGCATCCTTTATGGATTTTGTCATAACATCAGCATAAAGAATGACCTTGCCGTTCACATTTCTTGCAGCACGGCCGATCATCTGAATGAGGGACCTTGTGGAGCGGAACAAACCCTCTTTGTCCGCATCAAGAATGGCAACAAGAGTGACCTCAGGCAAGTCAATACCCTCTCTCAGAAGATTGATGCCTACAAGCACATCATACATGCCCATTCTGAGGTCTCGTATCAGTTCTGCTCTTTCCATGGTTTCGATGTTGTGATGGATGTATTTGACCTTGATATCCTGTGATGACAGGTATTCCGTCAGATCCTCTGCCATTTTTTTGGTAAGTGTGGTAACAAGAACTCTTTCGCCTTTGTCTGTTCTTTCCTTTATTTCCCCGATAAGGTCATCGACCTGAGTTTCGATAGGTCTGATTTCTATTTCAGGGTCCACAAGTCCCGTAGGCCTGATTATCTGCTCCACTATCTGTTCGGAAGAATTTATTTCAAACTCAGCAGGTGTTGCCGATACCATTATTGTCTGGCCTATTTTTTTCTCGAATTCCTCAAAGAACAGCGGCCTGTTGTCATATGCCGACGGAAGCCTGAATCCATAGTCTATCAGATTCTTTTTCCTTGCCCTGTCTCCGCCGCTCATACCTCTGACCTGAGGTATTGTAACATGACTTTCATCTATGAATGTAATGAAATCATCGGGAAAATAGTCAAGAAGGCAGTATGGTGTTGCACCCGGTTCTCTTCCTGCGAATATTCTCGAATAGTTTTCGACCCCTGAACAGTAGCCAACTTCCTTAAGCATCTCCAGATCATATCTCGTGCGTTCTCTGAGTCTCTGAGCCTCAACAAATCTGTCCTGGTCTTCAAACCATTTGCATCTTTCTTCAAGCTCTTCTTCTATCTCCCTGAATGCTTTCTCCTTGAGTCCGGGATTGAGCACATAATGCGTAGCCGGATAAATCGGATAATAATTGATATAGTTTATTACTTTGCCTGACAGAGGGTCTATCTCCGAAAGCCTGTCGATCTCGTCTCCGAAAAATTCCGCTCTGATGGCTTTTCCGGAGTTTCCGGCAGGATATATCTCGACCGTATCCCCTCTCACCCTGAACTTGTCCCTGATGAAATTTATATCGTTTCTTTCA
>CACXBN010000156.1 GCA_902765885.1 uncultured Ruminococcus sp.
ACGGGAACCAACATGTTCAGGACGATGGAAGGCGGACTTGAAGAAATCGATAAAGTAATATCCGCTCCGGACATCGGTGAAATATCAAGGCTTTTTTCACGCGGCATGCTGCTTGCGGCTCGCGGCAACTCCGGAGTTATTCTCTCTCAGATATTCGCGGGGATAAACGAAAAGCTTTCCGGAAGCAGCGAAGTAAAGGCACTTGAACTTGCAGATGCGTACCGCAACGGAATCAAAAAGTCATATGCAGCGGTACAAAACCCCACCGAGGGAACGATCCTCACGGTCTTCAGGGAAAGCACCGAATATGCTTCGGAAAGAATGAATGATGATTCCACGATAGAGGACTTTTTCCGTTTGCATCTTGAAAAGGCAAGACAATCCCTCGATGAAACCAAGGAACTGCTTCCCGTGCTTGCAGAAGCGGATGTCGTTGACTCGGGAGCGCTGGGATACCTTACGATCGCCGAGGGCATGTATTCGGCTCTCACCAACGAAAAGACAGCTTATAACTCATTTTCACCCAAAACCGGTCAGAATGTCAACATAGATCTTTTTACACGTGACAGTAAGCTTGAATTCGGATACTGTACGGAATTTCTTCTGAGACTGACGACTGACCGTGTGGATCCTGACAATTTTGACATAAACGGAATTCTTGAGATTCTTGAAGAACTCGGCGGAGAAAGCATAGTCGCTTACAAGCAGGACGATATAGTAAAGGTCCACGTTCACACATTCCATCCCGGTGATATTCTTTCGAAAATGCAGTCCTTCGGTGAATTTCTGACAATAAAGATAGAAAATATGTCGCTCGGCCACTCGGAAAGCATAAAGCCGAAGAAAGAACAGGCTCCAAAAAAGAAATATGCCGTTGTGTCCGTTGCGTCAGGCAACGGCATGGCCGAAATATTCTCTTCAATGGGCGCCGACCAGATAATATCAGGCGGAGCAACATCGAATCCCTCGACTGAGGAATTCATCGAGGCTTTCGGAAAATGCAACGCCGAAAACATTATAGTATTCCCGAACCACAAAAACATTTTTCTTGCGGCAAAGCAGGCCGCAGACCTGTACAAAGATTCGAAAGTATACGTTGTGGAAACAAAGAACCAGATGCAGGGATATGCAGCATTGTCGGTCCTGACTCCCGGGATCACCGACATCGAATCGCTTGTGGCCAGCGCAAAAAGGGCAGCCTCCGACATGATCGATGGAAGCGTTTCGAAAGCAGTCAGAGATGCGACAATAGATTCGGTTGATATAAAATGCGGTGAGTATATAGCATTCTGCTGCGGCAAGATCGTCTCCACGGCACATACGGCGGAAGACGCTGTTCTTGAAGTGCTTGAGAGCGCTGATATGGATCTGGCCGAGATAATCACGATCTTCACGGGCAAAAATGTTACCGCGGAGAACAGTGCGCGTCTTGTCGGCATTATCGAAGACAAATACGGTGACTGCGAAGTCGTGACACATGACGGCGGTCAGGAAATATATGATTACTACATAGCTGTTGAGTGAGGGAACGACATGACAAAAATCCTTATCGATACTCTCGGTAGCGACCTGGGAGCGGAAGAAATAATAAAGGGTGCCGGAAAGGCACTGGAAAGACATCCCGAGCTCTCCGTAGTGCTTTCGGGAGACACCGAAACGATTCAGAAAGCCTGCAGCGCAAACGGAATACCGTCTGACAGGACAGAGATCCTCGATGCCAAAGAAGAGATAACCAATTATGATTCTCCTGCAGAAGTTTTGTTCACCAAATCAGGATCTTCAATGATGAAGGGGCTCAGTGAAGTTGCCATGCGTGAAGATATCTTCGGCATGATCTCATGCGGAAACACCGGAGTCCTTCTTCCGGCCGCAATGAAGTATCTGTCCGGCGACATAAGAGTACGCCCTGCTCTCGCGGCAGTTCTTCCTGCCGAAAACGGATCTTTCACCTGTCTGGTAGATACCGGAGCCACCATCGACTGCACTCCCCAGATGCTCCACCATTTTGCTCATCTGGGATCCGACCTGATGAAAGAAATGTACGGAGTGGATGATCCGAAAGTGGGGCTGCTCTCAAACGGCGCAGAAGAAACAAAGGGCAACAAGGCAGTCAAAGAGACTCACATACTCTTAAAAAATGATGAAAACATTAATTTTGTAGGTAACATAGAAGGCAACAAGGCTCTGTCAGGCGCATGCGATGTCCTCGTCTGCGACGGATTCGCGGGCAATCAGGTCCTGAAAGTCACTGAAGGGACAGCCAAGAGAATCCTCACGGATATATATAAAATAGGAAAACGCACCGGGAGCACGGATATCATGAACCTTTTCGGCCAGCTCATGAAGATCTATGACATAGGATCGCTCGGCGGCGGAATCGTTCTCGGGGTCCGCAAGCCAGTTATTAAAGCCCACGGAAATTCAAATTCCGAAGGCATTGCAAACATCACGAAAATGCTTCTTAACATGGCAGAAAACAAAGCCGTGTTTGACAAAAGAGACAACAAAATCTAACGGAGGTCAGGTATGGCAAAAATCAAAATAGCATGCACATCAACAGGATGCATAGAATATGCACCAGAACGCTATCACAATCTGGGGATAGACATTTTAAGAATCCATGTCCTCTTTCAGGGACATGACTACAAAGAGGGGCTTGACCTCGACCCTGTTGATTTTTACAACAAACTCGAGACAATAGAAGATCCGAAAAATCATCTTCCGTCTACCGCGCTTCCGGACACAGCAGATATTTATGCATGTTTTGACGGTGCAATAAAAGACGAAAAAAAAAAAAAAAAAAAATTCACACTTTCTTCCGCTCTCGGCGGCACATA
>CACXBN010000157.1 GCA_902765885.1 uncultured Ruminococcus sp.
AGAGACTGATTTTCTTTACTTTGTTTTTGCGCTGTGATATAATTAATCGGTCAAGGAACATATATGTAACCTTTACCTGAAACAGACACTATGCTGTTCTCAAAATCAAGCTTTTTGAGCTTGTTTCTCAGGTATGATACATATACGTCAGCCCTGTTTGAAGCCGAGGCACCCTCATTCCACAGGGCTTGCGATATCATTTCACGAGATACTATTTGATGTGAATGCTCGGATAAAAGGAGGAACAGCTTAGATTCCAGAGATGAAAGTTTTACATGCTTTTCCCCACTACAGAGTATCGCTCCGGCTCCTTTCTTATTGAAAGATAAATTTGCAACGTCTGTATTATTTTGCTGAGCGTCGAACATTTCGTTGATAAAGGCGCGGGTGAATTCGTCATAATTAAGCGGAAGAGGTAATCTGATTACTTTATACGAAAGACCGGGATATTCTTCTTCGGTATTATCCAGAAGAATCACGGAATGATTTCCGACTGTTATTCCGTTCTCGCGGCAATTCCTGAAGCCATCTCCGTCACAGATAAGGACTTTGCCATCATGGCTGTCCAGTGAAGACAGCGTTATCAGATGCATGACGGTTTCAAGGAGATTTCGGTCATTTATATAGATATTCACAATGCACCTCATCATTTTCGTTCTTTACGAAATATATCACAAAACAATATTTATGTCAAATAATGCTACGAAAGGTAAATATACAATGAAAACACTGAAGAAACTCGAAGGAAAAGAATATAAAGGAACGAGACCGGTTTTGACTGTTGTCATGGACGGCGTCGGACTGGCGCCTGACACCGGAGCAAATGCGGTAAAGATGGCACGCACACCGAACCTCGACAGAATAATGGCCAATTATCCGATGGTAAAACTTAAGGCGCATGGTACCGCTGTCGGACTCCCCTCCGATGATGACATGGGAAATTCCGAAGTCGGACATAATGCGCTCGGAAGCGGACAGGTATTTGCTCAGGGAGCAAAACTTGTGTCTCAGTCAATCGAATCCGGAAAAATATTCTCGTCAAAAACATGGAATGAACTGTTGGACAACGTTAAGAATAATAATTCGACCCTACATTTTATAGGCTTGTTCTCAGACGGAAATGTTCACAGCCACATTGATCACCTGAAAGCATTGATAGAGCATGCCAAAATCGACGGAGCTTCAAAAATAAGAATCCATATTCTTCTTGACGGAAGAGATGTCGGAGAAACATCGGCTCTTGACTATGTGGATCCGTTTGAAGACTTCATTAAAAATCTCTCGGATGAAAACTGCTCCATAAAGATCGCGTCCGGCGGAGGAAGAATGAAGATCACGATGGACAGATATGAAGCGAACTGGTCCATGGTGGAACTCGGCTGGAAGACTCATGTGATGGGAGAAGGAAGAATGTTTCCGTCAGCTCATGAGGCAATAGTTACTTACAGGGCAGAGACGGGAGCAATCGACCAGGATCTTCCTCCGTTTGTCATTGAGGAGAACGGCAAGCCTGTCGGAACAATAGATGACGGAGATTCCGTTGTGTTTTACAATTTCAGAGGGGACCGTGCGATAGAGATATCAAAGGCATTCGAGGGAGGCCCGGACTTCAATAAATTTGACAGGGTCAAGGTGCCCAAAGTCGTTTACTCCGGAATGCTCGAATATGACGGAGACCTCCATGTTCCTTCAAAGTACCTCGTCAACCCTCCTGAAATAACAAATACTATGGGCGAATATCTCGCCGATATGAAAATCAGACAGTTTGCAATGAGCGAGACTCAGAAATACGGTCATGTAACGTACTTCTGGAACGGAAACAGAAGCGGGAAATTCTCAGAAGAATACGAGACATATGAAGAAATACCATCGGATGTCGTGCCTTTTGAACAGCGCCCGTGGATGAAATGCGCTGAAATCACCGACAGACTTCTTGAAGTGCTGGAATCCGGGAAATATGATGTCATAAGGGTCAACTTCCCGAACGGAGACATGGTCGGACACACCGGAAGCCTTGATGCAACGATTTGTGCGATGGAGGCACTGGACCTGCAGATAGGAAGAATACTCAAGGTCGTGGACAAAGTCGGAGCGGTCGCCATTATAACTGCGGATCACGGCAATGCAGACGAGATGGCGGAAATAGATAAGAAAACCGGCTGTGTGAAATATAACAAGGATGGTTCTCTTAAGGCAAAAACAAGCCATACCCTCAATCCTGTCCCGTGCATTATTTACGACAATGTAAACAAGGATATGTACAGAGTTAAATCGGAAGGGCATTTCGGCCTTTCCAATGTAGCGGCAACCGTGGTCAATCTTTTGGGTTATGAAGCTCCTTCAATGTGGGATGAATCCATAATAGAAGTGAAATAAGGAAACAGGTTCAAAGAAGGGAGCGGAATGCTCCCTTCTTTTGCGAAAGGTGTAATATATGTTCATAAGAGACGGAATCATCTTCAGATCCGACATGCTGACATCAAGAAACATAATAAACGGTTTTTCCACAAGAGAAGGCGGAGTGAGCACAATAGACTATCTGGCTTCTTTGAATCTCGGGAAAGGACTTGGTGATGATGGTGAAAATGTCGACAGGAACAGGGAAATATTTGCCCGTGCTGTCTCGTCCGGAAGTGTAGGTGCAGGCAGAACCGTGTCGGTCCATCAGATACACTCATGTAAAGTCATAACTCTGGAGGAAAAAGACTGCGGAACAGGCTGTTATGGCAAAACCGAGCAGGAATGTGACGGAATGGTAACGGATATTCCGGACATTATGCCTCTGATAAGGACAGCAGACTGTGTTCCGATCCTGTTTTCAGGAATAAAGCCCGATGGAAGCCCGGTAATCGGGGCCGCACATGCCGGTTGGAAGGGAACAATTGGAAGAATAGCGGAAAAAACCGTTTATGCATTGTCCGAGCTTGGGTGTGATGTAAAAACTGTAAAGGTAGCGATCGGGGCGCATATTCATGACTGCTGCTATACAGTAAGGGACGATTTCTATGAAAAAGTCAGGGAGGCTATGGGAGAGGATTTTACAAACCGCCATATAAAGACTCTGTCTGACGGTCTAATGCATGCAAATCTCTGTGCCATGAATCTTGAGATTTTAGGTGATTGCGGTATTGGAGAGGAGAAAATCGATATATCAAAAGAATGTACTGCATGCAAACCGGACGTATATTTTTCTCATCGTGCAAGTCACGGTAGAAGAGGTGTGATGGGTGCCGGAATCATGATCACAAGGCAAGGGGCGAAATAAAAATTCACAATCATTGCCTTGTATTGTAAAAAATATGGATATATACTAATCGATAAGATGCTTTGATATATTAATTAGTGAGGATATTTCCCGATATGATAGAGATAAAAAATCTAACAAAGGTCTTCGGCAGAAAACATGCTCTTGACGATGTGAGTTTCACTGTCGAAAAGGGAGAAATCGTGGGATTTTTAGGCCCGAACGGAGCAGGAAAATCCACGGCTATGAATATTATAACCGGATATCTTTCATCAACATCAGGAACCGTAAAGGTGGCCGGGATAGACGTTTTTGAGGATCCCGATGAAGCAAAAAAACTGATCGGTTTTCTTCCCGAACAGCCGCCGCTGTATCAGGACATGACAGTGAGTGAATACCTCGGTTTTGTGTATGAACTGAAAAAATGCAAACTCAACAGAAAGAAACATATAGACGAGATATGCAAGGTCACAAAAATCGATGATGTAAGGAACAGACTTATCAAAAATCTCTCGAAGGGTTACAGACAGAGAGTCGGAATAGCACAGGCTCTGATAGGAAACCCTCCCGTTATTATTTTCGATGAGCCTACAGTCGGACTGGATCCGAAGCAGATAATCGAGATCAGGAATCTTATCAGAAATCTCGGAAAGACGCATACCGTGATTCTTTCCACACATATTCTGTCCGAAGTCAATTCCGTCTGTGACAGGATAGTGATTATAAATGAAGGAAGAATCGTTGCGGACGAAAAAACAGAAAACATTGCAAACGCAGTTCGAAAGGGCACGGTTTACAATGTGAAAATATGCGGGCCGCAAAGGGATGTAATGAATTCTCTCAGAGAAATATCCGGAGTTACCCGAGTCGATGTTACCGGTGAAAGAGAGATCGACAGTTATACATACAGAATCGAATCCCAGCAGGGAGTTGATATAAGGAAACCTCTGTTTTATGCCATGAGCAAACAGGGAAGACCAATAATCGGACTGGAAGCTGCCCAGTCGAGTCTGGAGGACATATTCGTCCAACTGACTGAAACGGGAGAGAGGAGTGCAAAATAATGTTGGCAATCTATAAAAAAGAACTGAAGACATATTTCACCACTCCCCTCGGATACGCCTTTATAGCGGTATTTCTCGCTGTATCGGGGGCAGTATTCTGCATTTCTACATATCAGCTTCAGACATCTGATATCTCCGGTTATTTTCAGATTATGATCTTCGGATATATTCCGATAGTTCCTCTTTTGACCATGAGAAGCTTTGCTGAAGAGCGAAGGGCAAAAACCGATCAGATTCTCATGACCTCTCCGGTTTCCGTCGGTTCAATGGTATTCGCTAAATTTTTGGCTGCTCTCACTATGTTTGCAGGTACGGTTTTGCTCAGCTGCCTGTATTACCTTCCGATGCCGTCATACGGCGAAGTGAATACTGCGAAAGCAGCAGGATGCCTTATAGCAATGCTGCTGGTGGGTACATGCTTTATATCTGTTGGTATTTTTGTTTCCACCCTTACCGAGAGTTCCGTAACTGCCTGTGTGGGAACAATGGGAATTCTGCTTCTGTTTGCAGGACTTGGACTGATAAACAACCTGGTCGACTCATATGCCGTAAGATCGGTAATCAGCTGGATTTCGGTCTATTCCAGATATTACTATTTCACATATGGGATTTTTGACATAGCGGCTACCATATATTACATTTCAGTCACCGTTATTTTCCTCTTCCTCAGCGTTCGCATATGTGAACGCAGAAGATATGCGTGAGGGGGTGGGATAATGAAAGTATCATCCAGAAAGAAACTGAAATACGGGACTCTTGCAACTGTATTTTCAGTTGTATTTATCGCATTGATAATCATTTTAAATGTCATCATCACCTCTCTTGCAAACAAGTACAACTGGCGTATAGATATGACAGAAGAAAAAGTGTTCAGCCTGTCTGACGGAGCCAAAGAAGTGATGTCTGACATTACCGAACCCGTAAATATATATTTTGCATCTGATCCGGATGTTCTTATGACAGGAGCATATTCGGGATATACAAGGTATGTATACACGACAGCACTTCAGCTTGAAGAGGAATTCCCGAATGTTCATGTTGAGTGTGTTGATGTCAGAAAAAACCCCGCATTTTTCAGGGATTTTTACAATACGACGGCAACTGTGATCGATTCAAATTCGGTCATCGTTGAGAGCAACGGCGAAATCAGGGTTTTTGCAATAGCAGCATTTTTCACTTGTGAGGATTCGAACGATCTTTCCACAGCATGGGCATATAACGGTGAAAAAAGGCTCATTTCGGGAATAATGCAGGTTACACAGACAGAAACCCCGATTGTGACCTTCACAGCGGAGCATGGAGAGGATATTTCTTCCGCTGCACATCTCGCGTCTCTTTTTGCCGAAAACGGGTATGAAGTTAAGATAGCCGATCTCTCGAAAGATGAGATTGATGATGACTGCAGAATTCTTGTTATCTTCAGTCCAAAATATGACTTTATAGGTGTGGAAGCAGAAGATGCTTCCAAAAACGAGATCGAGAAGATAGACAAATTCCTTGACAGATACGGGTGCCTTATGGTGTTTGGTGATCCTGATTATGTGGGAAAACTGACCAACCTAAATGAATTTTTGGAAGAATGGGGCATCAGATTCTTATCTGATACTGCTGTAAGAGATTCTGAACATTCTATGTCAGTCGACGGATATTCGATAGTTGCACAGTATCAGAATGATACGCTAGGCGGATCCATTTATGCAGATCTCAATGCGCTTGACACGCCGCCCAAATCTGTAATCAGACATGCTGCTCCCATTGAAATCCTTTGGGAAAAAGGAGGATCTCTGTCGGGATCCAGAATCGCAACATCCGTTCTAAAATCATTTGAAACATCGGAACTCGTCGAAAACGGAGTGTCAGTGGGAAAAGGATCTTACAATATCGCTGCAATAACACGTGAAAGCAGAATCGTGAACAATGAATATTATTATTCATATGTAATGGCTATAGGTTCTCCTTCATTTGCGGGAGGCGGATACATCGATTCAAACGCTTTTGCAAACGAAGACATTCTCGTTGCGACAATGAAGGCAACGGGACGTGAGAGAGTTCTCAACGCACTTGAACTTAAACCGTTTGATGACACTGAGATTACAATCACAACTGCTGAAGCAACCAGGCTTACAGCTGCGTGCACACTTGTGCTCCCCGTAATATTTGCGATTTGCGGCATAGTGACTGTTGTTCGGAGGAAGCACAGATGAGCGCAAAAAAAAGGAGAGTTGCAATTATTGTAATTGCAGCTGCGGCACTTATTCTCACGATATTGTATTTTGTCTGGATCGGTCCCATGACCCGGATAGAGGATGACGGAAATGTTGAACTGGAACTTATCGACGGTGAAGTCAAAATAAGCGACAAACTTACAAACTTCTATATATATGAACAAGTCAAACGTTCCGAGATACAGCGTATACGGGTCGAAAACGAGTTCGGCGGATATGAGATATTCAGAAATACCGCAGACGCTTTCGAGATAAGCGGCATAGGGATACTTCCTTTTAATGCGGAGCTGTTTTCCAGCTTCGTTGTCACTGTTGGAAGTCCTGTCGCATTGTCAAGGATAGCAAAAGACCTCGGTGATGACGACTGGAAAATATACGGGCTTGATAAGCCTAAGGCATCATGGATACTGACAACATCACAGGGGCAGGAACGTAAAATAAACGTAGGTGACAAGATGCTCTCGGGAGCAGGGTACTATGTCTCTTTGGAAGGAAGAAATGCCGTATATATTGTCGGTACATCGCTGGAAGACACAATATTAAAGCCTGTTACGGCAATGGTGGATCCCATCCTCACGTCAGATATGACGACTTCCGACTATTACATGGCAAAATCATTTGCAATAATGAAAGGCAAGGAGATTCAGGTTGCTGTTGAAAGAAGGTCCCCGGATACAGCAAGCACTTTGGATTTGCTTTTGCTTGAGCCGCAGCCGGAATACGGTGGCGCATATGCCATCAACAGCGATACGTATCTCGATGCTCTTTACGCACTGATTTCGCTCAAAGGCGAGGAAACCGTTGCAATAGCCGGAACCGAGGGGACTCTTATGGAGTACGGACTGATAAATCCCGCATATACGGTCTATTATTCATTTAACGGCAATAGTACATATGTTTTCTTCTCTCAAAAGCAGAAGGATGGCAGCTATTATGCAATGTCCACTCTTACCTCTGGAATGATTGTTTGCAGAGTTGCGGGTGAAAAAGTTGAATTTCTCGAGAAAAGCGACTTTAACTGGATCCAGGCAAATCCGTTCTATGAAAATATCTCTGATGTTGCTGAAATCGAAATCATAAGTTATACGGATGACATTAATGTCGATTTCGTTCTCAAGCACGGAACGGATGAAAGCGGCACTGCCACTCTGGAGGTAAGAGAAAAGAATTCAGATACTTTAATCAAAAACGAGGATGTCAGAAACTTCAGACAATATTATCTCAATCTATTGAACATAACAAACAAGGATTATACATCTCTCAGTGAAGAAGACAGGGAAAGCCTTATGGCCGATGAATCAAAGAAGCTGATGACTCTGATGATTCAGAAAACTGACGGTACAGTAACGCACTATGATTTTTACAGACTGTACGAATCCTCAACCGGCCATATCAGCAGCGGAAAGGTATTTGTCGTAGTGAATGGCATCGGTGAATTCTATACATCAAATGATTTAATCGACAAAATTGTCAATGATACTCCAAGGGTGCTTGACGGAAGAGACATTGACGGTTATGCCCAAAGATAATACAAAAGATCCGATATCGCAAAATTCTGCGACTCGGATCTTTGTTTTGCAAATCTTCAAAGAACTGTTCCTATAAGGCGGTCTATAAGTTCGGAATAACTTATTCCCTCGTGAATCATCATTTTGGGATACATTGAAATAGGAGTAAACCCCGGAAGTGTATTTATCTCATTAAATACGAATTTTTCATCGGGAGTGAAGAAAAAGTCTACTCTTGCAAGTCCTTTGCAGTCAAGGGCTTTAAATATATCAAGGGCATATTTCCTTATTTCATCTTGCTTTTGCTCCGGAATAAGCGCCGGAATATGAAAAGATGAAGTATTAGTGATGTACTTGGTGTCGTAATCATAAAATTCAGCTCCGCCGTTATCTATTTCGGCAGGATGAGCGACAGTGTATCTGCCTCCCTCTTCAAGTACCGCCACTTCCATCTCTCGGCCCGGAATAGCCTCTTCGATAAGGAGCTTGTCGTCTTCCATAAAAGCGGTTCTTACTGCTTTTTCGAAATCATCTGCGGTTTTCACCTTCGTAACACCTACGGATGAACCGGCGCGAGCAGGCTTAACAAACATCGGGTATCCGAGTTTTTCTTCGCATTTTTTACGAAGTTCAAATACGTCAGTCCCGTCATTTCGTGCGACTACGGCGTTAGCCTGCAAAACCGAGGTCGTCAATGATACGATGGATTTTGTTACGGATTTGTCCATGCATACAGCTGATGACTGGCAACCGCAACCCACAAGAGGAATATCCGCAATTGCAAACATTCCCTGAAGAGTACCGTCTTCGCAGTATTTGCCGTGTACCATAGGCAACACCGCATCAACTTTTATTGTCTCTGTAATGCCGTCTTTTTCAATTGAAAACCATCTGTTAGCCAGATCAAGTGAGAGGGGATATTTCTTTCCGTTTACCCACTTGTCGCATGCTATAAGGGAGGGGTCGTCATCATAAACGAAAAATTTTCCCTCCTTAGTGATGCCTACCAGAATGATGTTGTATTTCTCTTTGTTTATGTTATTGTATACTCCCGTTGCAGATACAAGGGAAACTTCATACTCGGAAGAACGGCCTCCGAAAAGTATAGCAATTGTTTTCATTGATTGTTATGTGGGCCGGCTTCCTTTTGCCGCCACTCTCCTTTCGATAAGGAAAAATTATTTGCTCAGCATGTATTCTACCGAATCGCGCAAAGCCTGCCAGCTGGCATTTATCACGTCTTCTGAAACGCCTATTGTCCTCCATACGGAAGATCCGTCAGTCGATTCTATAGATACTCGTACGGCAGAGGCTGTAGCGTTTGAATCAAGTACACGAACACGGTAGTCTGTCAGATGCATTTTTGAAATATCCGGGTAAAATCTTGACAAAGCTCTTCTGAGAGCGACGTCTAGAGCATTTACAGGTCCGTTTCCTTCACCTGCCGTAAGGTATTCTTTTCCGTCAACCGATATTTTTATTATGGCGGAAGCGGTAAGTCCGACTTCATCGGATAAGTGTTTCTCTTTTGAAGAGTCTTCTTCGACTATCACTTTAAGACTCAGGAGGTCAAAATAACTTTTCCTTCTGCCAAGGGCTTCATTTATGGTGAGCGCAAGTGAAGCACCTGCATCTTCGTAGCTGTAACCTTTTGATTCCCTCTCTTTGATTATTTCAAGTGCCTTCTGTACTCTTACGTCATCTTTTGAAAAGCTTCCGTCTGTCGCAGTAAGGTAGCTGTCCATTTTTTCTATTACGGCACTTCTTCCGCTGAGTCCGCTTATTACAATATTTCTCTTGTTTCCGATCGTTTCCGGTGAGATGTGCTCGAATGAGCGGTGGGATTTTCTGACCCCGTCAATGTGGGACCCCGCCTTGTGGGTAAATGCATATCCTCCCACAAAAGGCTCATTCTCGTTAAACGCCAGATTGCCTGCCTCATTTATGTTGCGGGCAACTGAAGTGAGTTTTTCTATTCTTTTCCCTATGCAGTCAAAACCCATTTTCAGCTGAAGCACCGGTATGACGGTGTTCAGGTTAGCGTTTCCGCATCTCTCGCCTATTCCTGATATTGTTCCCTGTACATGAGTCACCCCGGAAAGCACCGCTGCTACCGTGCATGCTGCAGCCATGCCCATATCATTGTGGCAGTGAACTCCTATTCTGTCGAATTTGGAACATACCGCTTCGCATACCAGACCTACCACATCTGGTAAATTGCCGCCGTTTGTGTCACAGAGAACAACTCTCGAAGCACCGCTTTCAAACGCGGTCTTTACAACTGACATGGCATATTCCGGAGAGTCCGAATACCCGTCAAAGAAATGTTCTGCATCAAATATAACCTCTTTTCCGGAAGAAATGAGAAACTTAATGCTGTCGGAAATGATTCTGAGATTTTCCTCAGGGGTAGTATGCAGTACTTCCGTAATCTGATAAAGCCAGGATTTTCCGTATATCGTGGCTGCCCGGACAGGTGCGGAGGCAGCATAATTGAGCAACTCGTTATCTTCTGCTTTTTCATCCGGTTTGCATGTTACGGTAAATACGGATAATTTCGAGTTCTTAAGATCAAGTTTTCCGAGCCTGTTGAAAAAATCCGCACCATCGCTGTTCGTGATCATTCCTGCTTCTATATATGATACACCGAGAGAATCGAGTTCTGTTATGACTCTGATTTTATCATCATAGGAAAATTCGACACCTGCTCCCTGTTCTCCATCTCTCAAGGTAGTGTCGAGTATTTCAATTTTCACGTTACTCTCCTTTCTCCTGAGGCGGTACGTGATAAGTAATCACGGCAGCCCGGATATTTCCGCCATAGTCTTTTACCGGCATATAATCATACGAAAGGTTTCTTACTATCTTTTCCACGGATCCTGCCTGAAGATATCCATGCTCAATTACCATGTGACCGTTTTTCGCAAGATGAGGCATATAATTGGCAATTACGGCTTCAATGAGAGATAATCCGTCGAGGCCGTCGGTCAGGGCATGCCTGGGTTCGTAAGTCAGCTCCGGTTCGAGCGCTTTCATTTCATCAGGGGCAATATACGGAGGATTTGAAATTATCAGATCGAAACGGTCATTATCAGAGAACAGGTCGTCACGAACATCTCCGATGATAACTTTGCAGTCGAATCCGAGTCTGCTTAAATTTCTTTTTGCCGTTTCCGCTGTGTCGGGATACAATTCGACTGCTGTGCCGCGGCTGTTTCCCGAAAGATGCAGAACCGCTGCAAGCAGACAGCCGGAACCCGTACACAAATCAAGGATCCTGTCGCCCTTTTTGGCGAATCCGGCTGCGGTCTCCGCAACGATCTCCGTGTCCTGTCTCGGTATGAGACAGCTTTCGTTTACTATGAAGTTCAGCCCGCAAAAATCCCATTCTCCGAATATGTATTGGAGCGGATACCTTTCTGCGCGTTTACGGACTGCGGCATCAAGCTCCTCCGAAACATAATCCGCATCAGGATCCGAGTAGATGTGAGCTGCATCTGTATTCATGAAATGAGACACCAACAGCGCTGCCTCAAGCTTGTGTGATTCTATTCCTGAATTTTCAAGAATTTTCGATATTTGTTTCAGTGTCATTTTCCGAATCGTCTTTTTCCGGAAGTTTTGTGTACTTGTCAATTACGGTTTCAGAATCCGTTTTGCCTCCGAACTCCTCCGGAATAGCATGTTCAAGCGCCGTAAGCGCAACATTGAGCTGAGACTCGTCAGGTTCTCGGGTTGTGAGTCTCTGCATCGCGAGTCCCGGAGCGGAAAGTATTCTTACAAAAATGTTGTTGTGGCATCCTGCATATTTAATAAATTCAAATCCGAGACCTACTACAAGAGGAATCGTTATAAGCTTGGAAGCCAGACGCAGCCATGTGTTGTCTATCATTATGAAAGAATTGATTATGATAGAGAGGATAAGCATAACAAAAACGAAACTTGTTCCGCAGCGCGGATGGAATCGAGTACATTTTTTTGCGTTTTCTGGCGTCAACTCCAGTCCTTTTTCAAAGCAGGCGACTGATTTATGCTCGGCACCGTGGTATTCGAATGTCCTTCTTATATCCGGCATGAAGGATACAAGCCAGATATATAAAACAAAGATTATTATTCTTATGACGCCTTCTATAAGAGAACGCAGCACCGGAATTTTTCCGATAGCTCCTCCGGTAAGTGCATCGATGCCTTTGGCGGCAAAAGTCGGAACCATTATGAACAGTCCTATAGCCAGCACCAGCCCGAGAAAGGTCCCTATCACTCCGGCAATTTTAACCAGATTGTCACCGAATTTTTCGTTGAGCCATTTTTCAAACTTCGGTGGTTCTTCCGTCGTTTCGTATTCCTGCAGATCGGCGGACTTTGTGAGGATGTCCATTGAAAGCTTAAGTTGCTCCACAAATGATATGATGCCTCTGAGAATCGGGATATTGCAGAACTTGTGCTTTTGTCTCAAAGATACAAATGTGGAATTTTCTATAACGATACCGCGGCCGGTTCTTACCGCCAGGGAAACCTTGTCGCCGGATTTCATCATTACGCCTTCAAGGACTGCCTGACCTCCGACTATCCCCATTCTTGTAGAACAGTTTTTGTTTTTATTCATTATCGTATTGTCCTCATGTTGTTAACTTATAATCTAAGTGGATGAGTTTATTCCCTCAATGAGCATTTTGACGCCTATGGCAATCAAAATGACTCCTCCTGATATTTTTGCGGTTTTTTCGAATCTTTTTCCGAATGCGTTTCCTATGTAAACTCCCATGAAGGAGAGTATGAAAGTAATCAGACCTATTATTGCAAAAGAAAGAACGGCATCACCGGTTTTTTGGTCAGCCAGTGAAAAAGCAAATCCTACTGCCAGGGCGTCTATGCTTGTCGCCACAGCCAGAACAAACATTTTGCGTATGCCAAATGAATCGTCGATATTCTCTTCCTTTTTGCTGAAGGCGGAAATGATCATCGATATTCCTATGTACAGAAGAATCGCAAAAGCGATGTAACCGGATGGCCTCGAGAGCACTGATGCCAAATTGATACCCACGAAAAAACCTGCCGCAGGCATCAAAGCCTGAAATATTCCAAACCATACGGCGCATGTGACTGCATGCCGGATTTTGATGGCCTTAACAGACAACCCTTTGCAAACAGACACTGCAAATGCATCTGCAGCCAGTCCGGCAGCCACCCCTACAACTGATATTATGTCCATATTAAAAACCTGAGCATATGTATAGTGTTATTGACTTTACGGCAGTGCGAGGTTATAATTTTTAAAGAAATTAATTTGATTTCATGAGTGATGAGGCCAGTCTTTTTACTGTGTTTGACAGGCTTTGTTTCATTTCACGGCTCAGCCCTGTATATGTTTTTACCGCAGCTGAAATGTTGTTGAAAGAATCATGCGTCAGCTCTCCGAAAGTTTTAGCTCCGGTAGAATCCAGTATTTCAAACAGTGTGGATGTAAAAAGCTTTCTCTCATCAGGCGTCATTTCAGTAAGGAAGTTGTCAACTACTTCAACATGCTTCTTGCCTACGGTAGAAAGATCATCCAGATGAACGAAAGAGTTTCTTGCTACGTTCCATGATATTGGATCATGCTGCGAAAAGCCTGTTATTTCAGAACTCTTTACGATTGTGACTTTTTCGACTCGATCAAGTAAAAGACCTACTATTGATGACTGAGGAATCAGTGTGATGATTCTGTCTTCGAGCTCTTTGTATTCTGGCCGGGACACGATTTCCGGGACGAAGCCCGGTCCGTCGTTGTTGTATATGGACAAAATGCGGGATCTGACAGCAGATGATGTGAATATTCCTGCATAAACAGATAGATTTCCGCCTTTTGAATGTCCGCCTATTCTGATATCGCCTTTATAAACCGATGTCACTGTATTCAAATAGTCCACGGCGTATTGCTGGGCTACGGTTCCGGTTGAAAAACTTAAAGTGAAATCTTCTTTCCATCCGGTCAAAGTCCCGTCAGTTCCCCGGTATGCAACAAACAGAGTGTTGTCCGGAAGAAGAAAAGTAACTGCGGCAAACTGAAGAGTCCGTTCTTTGTCGGAATTTTTCTTGAAATATGCAAGGTATATATTCGAAAATCGTTCTGTTTCCGAAACTGCTTCCAAAAGCTTTTCGTACTTTTTAGCAATAGATGATTCATTCTCCGCTTTCGGAAGAGGATGCTTTTTGAATATCTCCGACAGCTTCACTGGATTTCCCAGCAGATAGTCCGGAACTGCGCCGGAATAATCGACATATGAGAGCAGCGACAGAATCACATTGTCAACTTCGCAAAACGGAGATGATGCAAAAGTGATGTCTCCACGCCACGCAAGGTAATCAAATACATTCGACACTACCGGTACCTCCAAAAAAATCCTTCCTGACATTATACCAAAAATATATATAAAATTCAACAGTTTAAGCCCGGCGGCTGAGGACAAATATATGGAATTAAAAGAACTGAATGCTGAAATAAAAACAGGCACAATGAGCGGATCATATTTCCTTTACGGAGCAGAGGATTATACCAAGAGATCAAAACTGATTGAAATCTGCAGAAAAGCCATAAGCGATGACAAGGATATTATGGAACTCAATTGTTACAACTTTTTTGTTTCATGCAGGGAGGATCTGAATCAGGAGAAATCAAAGAGGATCAGGGATGCTCTTGACATGCTTCCGATAATGAACGACAAAAAAATAGTCATCACGGAAGTGCCTTCCCTGGATTCGCTTGATGAAAAAGGGAAAAAACTACTGCTGGATTTTGCTGACGGAGTCGATGAATACACCATTTTTGTTGTATTTGCTTATGCATCGGGATTTGACAGGGGAACGGCAAAAGTTCCGTCTGCTTTTTTAAAGAGCGCACAAAAGCTTATGAAATGCGTTGAGTTCCCACTTATCACGGACGACAGAGAACTTAAAAAATGGGTCGATAAAAGGCTCTCGGCATACGGCGTAGAGATTACACCGCAGGCATATGGCGATATGATTAAAAAGTGCGGCCGCGGGATGTATACTCTTGTTGGCGAAATAGACAAGCTTGGAGCGTTTGTTGCATCCGGGGGGAGAAAGGAAGCAACGCGCGAGGACATTGAAAAGTGCGTGACAAAAAACGAAGAAGAAGAGGCATTTAAATTTGCAAACTGTATTCTTGCCGGAGATGCCCGGGGAGCATACGAATGCCTGGGAATAAAGAAAAAGAGCGACAACAAGAAAAGTACGGCACTCGAAGTGCTGGGTCAAATAAACAGAGTTTTTGCGGACCTTAGTGTGGCAGCCGCATTTATTGCAGACGGAAGAGACAGACGTGATTACGCCAAAACCATGAAGATGAATGAATACAGAGCATCTCTTTATTACAGTGCTGCAATGAAGAAACCTCTTTCATTCTATGCAGATGCAATGAAAAGAGCTGCGGAGACAGACATGCAGCTGAAAAGCGGAAACATGAGCTTTGTTCCGATTGAAAGAATGATAGCTGTACTGACGAAAGCCTGATAATGTTATATGGTGAAAGCTTATGATAGAACTGAAAATACCGGTGATTGTGGAAGGAAGATATGATAAGAGCAAACTGTCTGAGGTGATATCTTCGACAATACTGACGACTGACGGATTTTCCGTTTTTAACAGCCGAGAAAAGATAAAGTTGATTAAGCGTCTCGGTGAAAAGGGAGTCATTATTCTCAGTGACAGCGACGGAGGTGGGAGACTGATAAGGTCGAAACTCAAGGGTATGCTCGATAACATAAAAGTATACAATGTATACATTCCGGCGATAGAAGGTAAAGAGAGAAGGAAGCAGAAGAGATCCAAAGACGGGCTGCTCGGCGTCGAAGGGATAAACAAAGAAACTCTGGAGAGCCTGTTTGACAATCTTTTGAAAAATAATCCGGAATTGCTGGACAGCAATGAAACAGCCGTAAAGAAAGACGAAATAGATACTGCCTTTTTATATGAGAAAGGATTGTGCGGAAAACCGGATTCAGGAGAAAAGAGAAACACCGTATGCCTGAAAATAGGTTTGCCTTCTGATATGAATGCAAAGGCATTTAAAGAAGCTGTCAACCTGATATCGTCCAAAAAAGAGATTGAAAAGATACTCGCAGACGAAACTGTATGAAGGTTCACAGGAGGTTTAAGACCTCCTGTTTTCTTTTGGCGGGAGGATGAATGCCTGATAATAGGCAGATATCGTGTGATTATACACAAGACAGGTATTACAGATGTGTTACACGGGGGTCGGTCTGGTTGTGAATATGATTGCGCTGTGGTACAATTGACAGGTAAAAGGGAAGGTATCCCTATGGCAATTTTCATTTAAGGAGCATAGAGTAAGTGAAGAAGTTTCTCTCTCTGATTCTTGCCTTGACCATGATGATTTCATGTGCCGTCATGATATTTGGCGGAAACATGTTGATTTCCAGTGCACCGGATGAAACGGCAAGTACATATTATGATGCTGTAAAAATGCTTGTTTCATATAACATCATGCATGGCAAGGGCGATGGAAAGCTTGGAGTTTATGATAATATCAAGCGATACGAAATGGCTTTGTTTATAGGACGTATTCTCACCGGCTGGACCAATGATTCGGCCTGGGAAGATGGTACATATAACAGCAGTGAATTCAACGATCTCGCAGGAACTGCGGCTCAGACTTTCTACGGTGCGATTTCATATGTCAACCAGATGGGCGTTATCAAAGGCTACGGAGATGGCAGATTCGGACCCGAAGACGGAATAAAATATCAGGATGCTCTGACTATGGCTGTCCGAGCTCTTGGATATAACGGACTTGCATATCCCTGGGGATTCATTGAGAAGGCAGTTAACCTGGGTGTCACGGACGGTATAACAGGTGTGGCATATTCAGAGACTCTCAAAAGAGAGGTCGTTGCCCAGATTATATACAATACGCTTTTCGCGGAGACAGTTGCGGGAGACACGCTTGGCAGAAGGAATTTTGCCATCGACGGCGCCTGGGAAACCGTCATAATCACAGCAACCGACTATCTTAACCCCAAAGTGCCCGCAGGATATGTAGGATTTTCCAAATATAATGATGACGGTACGATAGGTGCTGACACGTTCTACGTTCCGAAGTCTGATTTCGGCATTTCCGGAGAACATGCGGATGAAGTTGCATATGCCGCTCTATACAGCGTTCTTTATGACGGAAACAGAGTTCAGGCATATAAGGCTCTTGAGATGAATCCCATCGTGAATGAGGGCAGGCTTAACGTGACTACAAAGGGATACCCGATTCAGTCATACCTTACAGACTATAAGCTCGTTACAAAATATTCACGCGTGGGTGCAAATAACGAAATAATAATAGCAAACGGTACAAGTGAAATTGACATCAGTCAGTATCCGACATATTATGCTGTGGACTGGAACACCGGCAACATTCTCTTCGTCAATGAAGGCGTTGAAAATATTGATAACGATGGTCACGTTACATACGATACTGAAATTGCAGTAGTTTGGTATTACAATGAACTTCTTAACTCTTACTTCCAGCTTGTTTTTGACGTGGAAGGCGAAGAAGTCGGAGTAAAATGGATTACGGATGCCGAAAGAGCGGCGCTTCCGAAACTTGTTAACGGAGATATCAGATTTAACAACAGCAAGATCAATTATCTCGAAACAATCGAAGCAGACAGCGTTAAACTTAATGCATATGCAACTCTCAGAGTGTTCGACACGGACTCGGATGGATTTGCAGAGTATGGAATATACGACGAGTACAGATTCGGCCTGTTCGGAACAGGAACAATGGTATATACGAATAATGAAGGCAAAGAAGTAACAGGACCTTCATATAAATTCATGGACCTGTCACAGGCACCGATCGGAACGACCAGTACTGCACTTGAAGTGCCTCAGGAATATTCCTGGTTTACATCAGGAAAGGCTCCTGCCACTGATTCCAATGGTTCATATAAGGAAAATCAGTATGTCATTTACGGATACAAGCCTTATACGGGAGAACTGACTATTGTCAAAAACATTTCATCAAGTTCAAGTAATGAAAGTTATGTTGGCCATGGTTACGTGAGAGGATTTAACGCCTCCTCGCTTCAGATAACAGTAGGAGATGCGAAAATCAGCTACAACTATCCTCAGCTTAAAGGCTCCATAACGGAAGCAATGACTCTCACCCACACTGCTCAGACTGCACGTATACCAAGCACTGACTGGTATGCCGTAGCAAGCAGATATCTGAAAGAACTATTCAACCAGTATTGCGAATATGTGGTTGTTGATGAAAGAATAGCATATATTACTCTCAGTGCTGCAAATGAAGATATTCTCATAGTCGAAGACTATGCGGGAATATCTCAGGACGGTTACATTGTAGTCTGGGGATGGCTCTATGATTATGATGCTGCATCCGCAAAGCTGACACAGCTCAGAGTTAATTCATTCAACGGATGGATATCAGGCGACTGGGCATACTACAGCCTCAAGAATGCAGAAGCAGTGGAAGCAGCATTCAAGCACGGCTCAGTTTATCAGCTGCTCTCATATGATGAAGAGAAAAAGGCATACAACGTAAAGGTCATTGCCGATGCATCCGGCATAGCTGACTATTATAAATCCAACGGCGTTTTCACAACACTCTCATACCAGGATGCTGTTATCGGCATAATGCATATTAACAATCCGGGTAAAGTTCAGGG
>CACXBN010000158.1 GCA_902765885.1 uncultured Ruminococcus sp.
ACCCTGGTGGTAAGATTCATTATCGTTTTGCTGTCACCCGTCAGGGCGGAATAATTGCCGATATATGCAGAATACGGGATATTCTGTGATGTTACCGGGTTGGTCAGGCAAACAAATATCAGCGCTATGCAGAGAATCGATGAGAATATTCTAGGCCAAGTCTTGTTTTCCAGATTTCTTGCGATGGACTTCATCCTGTTCTTCGTGCTCATTCCTCCGAAGGCGAAGCCGCAGCCGGCCAATGCCAGAGACGGATCAGCCTCATAGACAGAACATCTGTACAGCATTTTTGCATATTCCGTGCGCAGTATGCCGCAGTCATCGAGTGTCCTTGAGTCACACATGATCTCCACGTCTCCCCTAAGTCTCTGTCTGACTATCCAAATAAGCGGATTGAACCAGAAGAAACATGTTACGAGCGAAGAGAAGAAGAGGACAAAATTATCCCTGTGCTTTGCATGGTTGAGCTCATGTGCAAACACCATTGATATCTCATTGATGTCAGCACCTTCTCTCTCCATGAATACAACAACGGGCGAGAAACATCCTACCAGTTTTGAACTGCTCCCGTACCTGAGTTCAGGCATATTCTTTTCGGAAAAACCGACAATTCCGGCTATCCTGCGATATGCTTTCAGTATCTTCTCATCTGTACAAGGAATGGATGTATACAAGGCTCTTCGTCTGGCTTTGAAATATTTAATTAGGTAAATCGTCATCGAGATGAATACACCTGAAATGTAAACTGTCAGGATGACTGTATCTATTACCTCAGCTGTAGGTTTAATTTCCGATTTCAGCTTATTGGGCGATGCGGTCTCAGCAAACATTTCGCCAAGGGTGAATACTTCAGATTCGGAACGGTACAGATGATATCCGTTGAATTCCGATGGTTCTTCCGTCAAACCTTCCCTTTTAATGACATACGGATTGTTCGACGCTTTCCGTGTCTCGATCTCGCTGTCCACTTCCTGAGTTAGGGAATATGTTATATTCCTCCCCATCGGCACCCAGTTGTAAACTGATGCTGAACTCTCGGGAAGGATCGGGATTGCAAGACGGACAAGAAGTATTACCCACATTATGAGTCCGACCTTAGGAGGTATGACCCATTTGAATACCTGCTTGACTAAAATAATGACGCCGGCGGTAATAGATGAAAAGAGTGTAAGCTGCATAAGCAGCAACATAAGATATTCCTGCATTTTTCTTTCCCTGAATCAAAACGTAGAATAGTATTCTTTTTTCTTTTCCTTTTTACCCTGCCAATAATGTAACTTAATATCTGTTATCAGTTATCAGTCTTTGATCTTCTTCAGGATGTCGAGAACATCCTTTCTTTCTTTTTCACTGAGATTTGATTCGCTGACCAGTGAAGCCATCAGCTCATACGGCGAATTGTCAAATACTCTTTCGATGAATGAGTCCACTTCGTATTTTACGCATTCGGACTCCGGTGTATTGGGAGTATATTTGTATATACCCGTTGTCTTATCGATATTGACAGCTCCTTTTTCGGAAAGTCTTATGATAAGTGTTCTGATTGTTGTGTTGCTCCAGCCTGTGGACTCGGAAAGCTCCTGGACTATTTCTCCGAGTGTCATTCCGCGTTCATCTTCCTTGCAGCCTTTCCAGAGCACTTTCATAATGCTCCATTCAGCTTCGGAAATTTTAACTGTTTTTCTTCTGCCTCTCATTGTGTTCTCCTAAAAATGAATTTCTCACACGAGATATAGTAATACATCCTCATTATATATCCAACAAAAAAAATTGTCAATTTGCGACAAGGGTATAAATATAAACAATTTGTTAATTTTATTTATTAAAGCGTATACATGAGCACGGAAAACGTGATTTTCATTTTGTAGAAATAAGACAAACAAAACTGATCAAATCTATTGCAGTTACTTCACCGCGGATGGCTCTCAATGATGCATTTTAAGTTGACCGAAAGCGCGTTTTGGTATATAATGTAGAGTGAATTATTATGAAATAAAACAGGTATCACACATGGTTGAAATAACAGGTGTATTGCCTCATTCCAGAGCGGCGAGGGCAGGTATAATCCCAGGGGATTATCTTCTCGAAATCAACTCCCACATCATCCGGGACGTTCTAGACTATCGGTTTCGCCTTGCCGAAGAAAAAGTGACGCTTAAACTTCACAGGGGTCCGGATATTATCGAAGTCACCATAAAGAAAGACACATACGATGACATAGGTCTTGAATTCGGAACTCCTCTTATGGACAAAAAGCAGCGCTGCGAAAACAAATGCATTTTCTGCTTTATCGACCAGAATCCGAAAGGAATGAGAGAATCAATATACTTCAAGGATGACGACAGCAGACTGTCATTTCTTCACGGAAATTACATAACACTGACCAATCTTCATGATGAGGATATTGACAGAATTCTTGAGATGCACATCTCGCCCATCAATGTTTCGGTTCACACGACGAACCCGGAACTGAGAGTAAAAATGATGAAAAACAAAAGAGCGGGAGATGTTCTTAAGTATCTTGACAGACTTGCCGAAGCCGGAACCACTCTCCGCGGCCAGATCGTACTCTGCAAAGGCATCAATGACCGTGAAGAGCTTGACAGGACTATGAGGGATCTTTCAAAATATTACCCTTCCATGGACAGCGTCTCGATTGTTCCAGCTGGGCTTACTGCTCACAGGGACGGACTCTTCCCTCTTGAGCCGTTCACAAAAGATGAGTGCAGGAAAGTCATAAAGCAGATTGACAGAATGAACAAAGAACTCGGTGAGACGATGTTCTTCGCGTCTGATGAATTCTATATTGACGGAGACGTCAAACTTCCCGACGAATCATATTACGGTGAGTACACACAGATAGAAAACGGAGTCGGGCTTCTCACTTCATTCAGGTCCGAATTTATGGCAGGACTCAAAAATCTGACCAAAGAAGACAGGAAAATAAAACGCAGAATATCGGTTGCAACCGGTGAAGCCGCATACGGCATGATCACCGGCCTGATAAGCGAACTCACTAAAAAATGTCCGGATATCGATTGCACAGTATACGCTGTAAAAAACAATTTTTTCGGAGGCGGAGTAACGGTTTCCGGTCTGCTTACCGGAAAAGATATCGCAGAACAGCTTAAGGGTCTTGATCTCGGTGAATCACTTTTCCTTTCAAGATCCACCCTCAGAGCCGAAGGAGACCTTTTCCTGTGCGGAATGTCACCTGAAGAGCTTTCACGTGAGCTCGGCGTCGGGCTCGTATTTACGGAAAATGACGGATGGGAGTTTCTTGACAAACTCCTCGGAAAACAATAAACGAAACGGAGATAAAAATGGCAAAACCCGTTGTGGCAATAGTTGGAAGACCTAATGTTGGTAAAAGCACGCTTTTCAATAAGCTTATAGGCGAAAGACGTGCTATCGTGGATGACCGTCCGGGCGTTACCAGAGACAGGCTTTACGGAGAAGTAGAGTGGAGAGGTAAAGTTCTGACTGTCATCGATACAGGCGGTATAGAGCCGAAAACAGACAATGTAATACTCAAAAAAATGAGAGAGCAGGCTCAGATCGCAATCGATACCGCGGATGTTATCATCTTTATGTGTGATATACGCACGGGACTTCTCGCAGATGATATCGATATCGCTGTAATGCTGAAGAAAAGCGGCAAGCCCGTAATTCCATGCATCAACAAAGCAGACAAGATCGGAGATACTCCTCCGGAATACTATGAATTCTATGAACTCGGATTTGACATCGATCCCATTGCTCTGTCTTCTCTTCACGGCAGCGGAAGCGGAGACGTACTTGACGCGGTCCTTGACGCAATTCCCGATTTCGAATATGAAGACGAAGAAACAGACGTCATATCCGTTGCAGTTATCGGAAAGCCGAATGCCGGAAAGTCTTCACTTATCAACAGGATCCTCGGAGATGACAGGTGCATCGTTTCAGATATTCCCGGCACCACAAGAGATGCTATCGACACTCATTTTGAAAACTCTTACGGCAAATACAACTTCATAGACACCGCGGGAATAAGACGTCAGTCCAAGGTGGATGATAAAATAGAAAAGATCAGCGTGCTGAGAGCAAAAATGGCTGTTGACAGAGCTGATGTATGTCTTATTATGATCGATGCATCGGAAGGCATCACGGAACAGGACGAAAAGATTGCAGGGATCGCGCATGAAGCCGGCAAGGCAAGCATCATATGCCTGAACAAGTGGGATGCAGTCGACAAGGACAATTCCACTGTAAATGAGATGACGAAGAAGATCTACGACTCGCTTTCCTTCATGACATATGCGCCCATAATGTTCATTTCCGCAAAGACAGGACAAAGGGTCGACAAACTGTTTGAACAGATAAACTATGTAAACGGACAGTCGAAAATGAGAGCTTCCACGGGAATGATCAACGATGTTCTCTCCGAAGCCGTGACAAGGGTCCAGCCCCCGTCAGACAAGGGCAGAAGGCTGAAGATATATTACATGACTGAAATATCAGTAGCGCCTCCCACTTTTGTCATATTCTGCAACAATGCAGACCTGTTCCACTTCTCATATCAGCGATATATAGAAAATCAGCTCAGGCAGGTTTTCGGATTCAAGGGAACGCCGATCAGGCTTATAATACGCCAGAAAGACGAAGAGGAAAACACTTAAACAATGTAGCACACAAGGAGAACGACAATGCTTTATTTCACACTCAACCTTGAAAACAACCTCGGAATAAACGGTCCTTTTCATACCGCTTTTCCGAATCTTCCTACTGCATTAAATCTGGTAATACTGGGACTGTGCATTCTTGCTGCATATCTTCTCGGAAGCTTCAACACCGCTGTTCTTGTTTCGAAAAAAATGTATTCTGACGACATAAGAAACTACGGAAGCGGAAATGCGGGATTCACAAATGTAATGAGAACTTACGGGAAAAAAGCCGCTATCATTACATTCGCGGGCGATGCGTTTAAAACGATTCTGGCAATCGTTATAGGATGGGTGTTTTTCGGATACACCGGAGGATACATTACGGGGCTTGCCTGCATGATAGGTCATGTATTTCCCGTCTTCTACCACTTCAAAGGCGGGAAAGGTGTCGTATGCTTTGCACTGACCTTATTTATGCTTGACTGGAGAATATTTCTCATTGAACTCGCTCTCTTTGTTGCAATAGTTCTCATCACCAAATATATTTCACTCGGCTCAGTTCTCTGCGCCGCATCGGCTCCCATATTCCTCAGCCGTCTCGGAGTTCCGATCATGGGACAGAGCGGTTATCACCCCGGGATTATA
>CACXBN010000159.1 GCA_902765885.1 uncultured Ruminococcus sp.
AATTTGCTGCATACTTGATTTATGTTATAAGGTGTCGAATTCATCACGGAGACAAGTCACCGTGCATTCTTCGACGTTAATCGTAAAGCCTTAAAAGGTTGAGAGCGCTGAAAGTCCCCGAGATACCGATTTCCATCGGACATTCCTTTGCGCAATAGTTGCATGAAGTGCACGGAATGAGCGGTATGGCAGCCATGGCCTTCCTGGCCTCTTCTATCGTGTCCATTTCAAAACCATCAAGTTCTTGAAAATCCGTCATGGATATGATATTGTCAACCATTTGATCGATGTTGCTCATTCCCGAGAGAACTATCATCACCCCGTCGAGACTTGCCGCAAATCTTAGTGCCCAAGAGGAATATGAGACGAATGGATCTGCATCTTTGAATATTTTTGCCACTGGGTACGGAGGAGATGAGAGAAGACCTCCTTTTATGGGCTCCATGACCACTATCGGCTTACCGTGACGCCGCGCAGTTTCGTAGATCTTCCTTGACTGAACATCGGGATTGTCCCAGTCGGCGTAGTTGATCTGAAGCTGTACGAATTCGACATCCGGATGCAGCGTCAGCAGCTCGTCGAGTTCTTCTGCGCTTGAATGGAATGAAAAACCGTAGTGCTTTATTTTTCCTTCCGCTTTCTTTTCCCGCAAGAAATCCCACAGTCCGAAATCATCAAAAAAATGTGTTCTGTCTCCGCCGAGATTATGAAGCAGATAGTAGTCGAAATACCCGGCTCCTGTCCTCCTCAGGGAAGTTTCAAACTGTTCGATTGCGTCTTCCCTGGTCTCGCATTTTGCCCAGGCCGCCAGCTTTGTTGCCAGAGTATATTTGTCTCTGGGATAACGTTCAACCAGCGCTTCTCTTATGGCATCCTCGCTTCCCTGATATATCCAGGCTGTGTCGAAATACGTGAACCCTGCATTAAGGAACATGTCGACCATCCTTTTGGTCTCTTCCATATCGATCACACCGTCGGTCTTCGGCAGTCGCATAAGCCCGAACCCGAGCTTCTTTGTGTTTTCGTCGAAGCAGCTGTTTTCCATGCCTTCACCCTCTGATTAAAAATTGTTTTCATCGTGTGTTTTGATTATATCTTCTGCAACCTGTTATTTTGTGTACAATTTGTTAATTTCTTTTTCCTGCATCAGCAGACCGGCATTTTGGTGCGCGGCACGGGAAGAAACTGCGTGCCGTTAGTATATTGAAGTTGCCTTTTCCATATTGTATAATGATTATGAGAACGAACACCTGCATAAGAGGCTTAGATTATGAAAGAATATGTGATTAAGGTAAGAGCGCCGTATCTTGTGCTTCCGGTAAGCGATAAGGGAGAGAGACATCATCTCTGTATTTTCAGAAACGGTGAGATGATAGATGATTTTGCCCTTAGACTGGACTATGACAACCCCGTATCATATTCATTTTATCCGATAGGAGAATGGATGGGAGAAGAAATATCAGTGGGCGTAAAGCCGGATGATGTTTTTTACGACAGGCAGACTTTTTCGCCGGTGCACGGAGGACGGGGCGAAGAGTTCAGGCCTTACGTGCATTTCGCTCCGGAATACGGATGGAGCAATGATCCGAACGGGCTTCTGAAATATACATCTCCGGTAACGGGAAAGACGGTATGGCATCTGTATTACCAGCAGAATCCATACGACTGGGTGTGGGGGAACCTGCACTGGGGCCATGCGGTCAGCGAGGACCTTGTGCACTGGAAACATCTTCCGACGGTCCTTTATCCGGATTCGGAAGGCACTATGTTTTCCGGCAGCGCCGTGATCGACAAAGAAAACAGGACAGGACTCAAAACGGGAAAAGAAGACCTCATATGCGTGTTCTACACATGCGCCGGAGGAGAATCATATGTGTCAGACGGCAAGAGATTCACTCAGTGCATGGCATATTCAAATGACGGCGGGATGACGTTCAAAAAATATGAGAACAATCCCGTGGTGAATCACATAAAGGAACACAACTGCGACCCTAATGTCATCTGGTGCAGGGATATAGGAAAATATGTGATGGTACTGTATCTTGATGCCGGGGAGTATGCTCTTCTGGTGTCTGACAATCTTACGGACTGGGAAGAAAAGAAAAGATTCATGATAGAAGGAGAGAGGGAAGTTCCTGACTTTTTCCCTCTGAATCCTGACGGAGATCCGGAGAAGCGCAAATGGGTTATCACCGGGTCGTCGAATACTTTTCTGGTCGGAGAGTGGAAAGACGGCGAGTTTGAAATAATCCAGGAAACAAGGAGAATGAATTACGGGTACTGTGCGTACGCAGCCCAGACATTTACCGTCGATGACGGGGAAGAGATCATACAGATGTCATGGAACAGGTGGATGAATTTCGGCAACGCAACCTTCTGCGGGAGAATGGGATTCCCATGCAGACTATCCCTCACTGAGGACGAGGACGGTTACGCGCTTCGTGCGGAACCGATCGACACCGACTTTATTACGGCTGACGTAAAAACATTCGAAAATGTGGAAATCAACGGGGAGGGCCGCTTTTTGCATCCTCTTTGCGAGAGTGCATATGATGTGTCTCTGAAACTGAAACCGGAGGAGTGCGGAGAAAAAATCAAGCTTTCGTTTTTTGGGCATGATGTTTCCATAGAATTCGGTGAAGAAAACCTGGTAAAATCCGATAATGTAGCTATGCCGTTCGGAATTTCGGAAGAATGCGCCGACATTCGTTTCATTGTCGACAAAGGCGCAGTTGAAATATTTGCAAACGGCGGGAGATCAATAATGACGGTGCCGTGGATGCCTGATTTCAGACGTGGTAGTCTTGAGATCACGTCCGAACGCGGAAAATCCATTATCAGATTGCTTACCATAAAGAGACTTCAGCAATAGTCCGCTATGTTCTATGTTCAGCTTTTCGGAAATCGGCCGAAAAACAACGATGTCTGAAACGGAAATAAGGGAAGGAGAAAGTGTATATAAATGCAGGAAAAGAAATACTGCCGCAACTGCGGAGCAGAGGTACCAAAAGAAACGAAATTTTGTCCGAGCTGCGGGTCAAAGTTTGAGCAGGTACCCAGCACACAGGGCTTTTGTACCAAATGCGGAGCGTCGCTGCCAAGCAATGTCAGGTTCTGCACTCGCTGCGGAGCCCCTGTCGCGGGAACAGCTCAGCCGGGTGAAGTCAACCGGCGGATACCGCCCGCCGCGCAGCCCGTCCGACAGAACACAGTACCTATAACACCGAAATCACAGGTATATGTTCCGCCTGAATTTGCACAGAGAAACGCAGAAAGAAAACAGGCGGTCGAGTCACGCAAGACGCAAAAGCGTAAATTTCCCTTTATTCAGCTGGGGTGCGTTATTCTCGTCCTGGCTCTCGTCTTCACGGGATTTGTCCAGCCGGGATTTTTTCTGAAACGCGACGGCAGCGGAGGAAATCCGGCAACGATGTCATCATCCGACGACGGCTGGAAGAGTACCGGACTCAAAGGCGGCAGCAAGCAGGCAGAATTACTCAAAGCATCGCCGGAGAACCTCTCGGTCTCCGGAAAAGACGGTGTAACAGTGGTCCTCTCTCCCTTCCTTTTCGATTATGATGAGGAAAGAGAGGTATCGGTCCGCAGTGCTGGAACAGAGAAAGCAACGAACGGTGACTGGCAGCTCAGTGCCTATGATATCGGCTTCGATGACCTTCACGAACTGGATACATTCATTGATATTCGCCTGCCTTATGACGGCACATTCTGCGATGCGGGAGAGGATCCCGCGGAATGCGTGGGAGCAAAATATTACAATGAGACGTCCGGAAAATGGGAAGATATCCTATATGAAGTGGACGAGGCAGCTCACGAGGTGGTGATCCATACGGATCACCTGTCCCGGTTTGCCTGCTTTGAGGTGCGAAATGCCGGCCTGAGAAGAGCATATATCACCGAAATCAACGAGAAATATATTAATCTGCATGTGGATCTTAACACTGCAGCCGCAGCCCTTTCCGAATATGCCGCAAAGGGAGGCAGCGGGGAGAAGTGCTATAAGATAGGCGAGCTGACTTTGGGCGAAATCTTCGGCGATGTGCTGCTGAACTCTGCAAACAAGGGAAATGACTTTGTCGGCAACACAGGCTCGGCGCTTCAGCTGTCCGATTTGTTCTTCTATACCGAGAAATATGCCAAGATCAACGAATCGTTCTGGAAAAAGATGGGTATGGTGGGAATGGCTTTGAGTGCCGTCAATATCATTGTTGAGTTTTCCAAACCGAACCAGACTGACGGGGAAACTCTTACCATGGTGAAGGATCTCGGAATGTTTTTGCTTTCCGCAACTGCGGAAACCACCCTGGGAATCGGACTTGTCGGTGTTTCATTGATCGATAAGGCGATTACGGATTTCGGTAATGCAGCGCAAGGATATGTTGCGGAGCGTATCGACAATATTTACGTTTACTATAACGACATTTATTGCGACGCATCCCACAAAGCCAGGACTTCCAAAGACTGGCGGGATATCGTTGCCAAGGCAGTAAAAGATTCCGGCGGTGACGAAAATGTGTTCAGGCAGCTTTTGGAAGATAATATCGACGAATATGCGCGCCGCTTTTTTAACGGCCCCATCGACACCATCAGCTGGGAGATCCAGGCTGACTTTGCGGAACATTTTTCGGGAGCTCGTGTCGGAGTCATCACAAAAGACCAGGCGGAGCCACTGATTAAGAAATACAAAGAGCGTATGTACCAGCGTCTTTCGGGGGCGATCTTGAAGGAACAGCAGAAAGATTACGAATATAAGGTCATGCAGCGTTACCTTGCATCGCTTGAGGCTGTTAAAGACGAACTTAACAACAGCTTTACGGTGAATATTCGCGAGGCCGTTGATGAAGGCAAGTCGCCTGCTATGGCAAACTATATCGTACGTTTTTCACCTTTGAGCAGCTACGCCTCCGCAAACCATGCGGTAGAGAGTTGGACCGGCAAGCTCAATCGGGACGGGGCTGCATCAACAGCAGCCACTGTCATCGGCTA
>CACXBN010000160.1 GCA_902765885.1 uncultured Ruminococcus sp.
AAAAGAAGAAAAATCACTTCCGTCACGGTCATGACTATATACATTAAATATAAGATCTTTGCCGTATTCTTTACTTTAGGCACTATTTTATCGACAACCGGTCCGGGCATTTCCGCTCTCATAATGAATATCGAGTGTCCGGAATTGTCAGGAACAATAGCCATCATGAGGACCAGAACTCCCATTCCTCCTATCCAGTGAGTAAAACTCCTCCAGAAAAGAGCGCCATGCGTAAGGGACGTAACATCTCTCAGTATGGAAGCACCTGTGGTGGTGAACCCGCTGACTGTTTCAAAGAACGCGTCGACATAGGAGGGAATGTCCCCCGAAATGACAAAAGGTAATGCACCTATCGCAGACATCACGATCCATGACAGAGCTGCTATGACAAAGCCCTCTTTTGCATATATTTCCCTGCTGTGCCTGCGCGTCAGGAACACCACAAGTATACCGACGGCTGCCGCTCCGGCTGAAGTTATGAGAAATGATATCATGGTTTTCCACTCACCGTATATCACTGATACAGTAAGAGGAACGAGCATCAGCGCACCCGCAAGAATGATAAGCCTGCCGATGGTGTTTGCTATCATTTTTCTGTTCATGTTTTTTCCCTTATTTTACGCTAATTATGTCCGTAAGATCATTGAGCCTGTGGCCTTTTGCAAGAACGACCACCCGGTCTCCCTGCTGGATCATGTCTTCTCCTCCGGGAACCACGGTCTTTTTGCCTCTGATTATGCCTGCAATAAGAATTCCCTGCTTTGACTTCAGATCCTTAAGCTTGATTCCGGTGACATTCTGTATCGGCTGCTTGACTCTGAATTCAAGGGCTTCTATACGGTCATCCATGAGTTTGTACAGGGTCTCGACGTTTGTCCCAAGCGAATTGTTAAGGCCTCTGGCGTATCTTATAATAACATCCGTCACGACTTTCTTGGGAGACACGATCGTATCAAGTCCGAGTTTTCCGGCCATGTCCACCATCTCTGTCTGATCGACATCGGCTATCACTTTCGGAACATTGAGATTGTCCGCAAACATGGCCATGAGAATATTCCGCTCTTCCTGATTGGTGAGCGCGACGAATGCATCGGTTTCTCCGAGTCCCTCTTCAACAAGCATGGACTTCTGGGTTCCGCGTCCGACTAATATGGTTGCCTTTGGAAGTGCTTCGCTCAGCTCTTCCGCTTTTTCGGAATTGATTTCGATTATCTTTACGGAACTTCCGCCCGCGATCAGCATTTTTGAAAGGTATATGGCTGTTCTTCCACCGCCGAGTATCATGATGTTCTTTGCTTTTTTCTGCATAAGCCCGAACTTTTTCAGAAACAGTTCTATTTCCGCAGGAGTTGAGGTTATACCGATTTTGTCCCCTGCATGAAGCACGAAATCACCGCCCGGTATATACACTTCGTTTCCCCTCTGGACCGTGCAAATAAGGACTCTGGCGTTGTGCTTTATTCTCAAATCTTTAAGCGTAAGTCCATCGAGTGATGATCCGTCTTTTATTCGCAGCTCGACGATTTCAAGCAGACGCCCGCTGAAAGATTCGATTTTTGCCGCAGATGGCATTTTCAATATGTTAAAGAGTTCTCTTGCTGCAAGCGCTTCCGGATTTATTACCATATCTATCCCAAGCTCCTTGCGCATGAAACTTAATGATTCATCGCTTATCTCGGGATCCCTTATTCTTGCGATTGCATAATGCACTCCTAGCCTTTTTGCAAAGAAGCATGACAGCATATTGGTTTCATCTGATGTCGTAACCGCAATATAAAGCTCAGCCTGTTTTACTCCAGCGCTTTCAAGCGTTTCATAATCAGCAGCATGACCACAGACACCCATAACATCACAAACACTCGTTATTTCCGAAATAACTTCAGCTGAATTGTCTATGACTACGACATCGTGTCCTTCATCCACAAGGCTGGTTATAAGATACTGCCCTATCCTTCCGCTGCCGGCTACAACAATTTTCATATATGTTCCTCACATTGTTTTCATATCAAAATACGACATTTTATTGTATCACATTTCCGATGGTGATACAAGTGAGCCGCTCAGCACTTTTCCGCCACCTGCCGGGACAACGGATTTCCTGCTCACGGCCTGTTAATATTCGAAAAGTTCCCTGTGATTTTCCAGGCTGTCTTTGTCTGTAATCTCTCTTAATACCCTGCACGGATTTCCCGCCGCAATCACGTTTTCCGGAATATCCTTCGTCACAACCGATCCCGCTCCTATAACCGAACCTGATCCAATCGTAACTCCGCCACATACCGTGACGCCTGCTGCTATCCAGCAGTTGTCACAAATCGTTATCGGCTTTGTGTATTCAAGATTTGTGACGACACCTGTTTCAGGGTTCACAAAAGAATTGCGATCCTGATATCTTATGGGGTGAATTGCCGTCAGCAACGATACTCCGGGGCCGATGAATACATTTTCACCAATGGTCACCTTACCTTCGTCAAGCACCGTAAAGTTGAAATTGGCATAACTGCCGTTCCCCATGTGTATGTTTGTCCCAAAATCGAAAAAAACCGGTCCCTGGAGGTATACTCCCTCTCCCCTGTCAGGAAGCAATTCGTCAAGAATTTCTTCTCTTTGTGCGGTATCAGTTTCCGGTGTCTCGTTATATTTTTTACACAGCAGATGGGCGCGGGTTCTCTCTTCGGGCATTCCCTCTGAAAAAGGATCGTAAATAAGATTGCCTCTGAGCATCTTTTCGTGTTCTGTCATTTTTTCCTCACTGACTTAAAGATAATAATCATATACGAAATCGTCCATGTAGTATCCGTGACCGATGTCGTTTTTTTCATCTCTCACTCTGACAAAACCGAGCTTTTCGTATATCATCACTGCATCGTTATATTTGTTGACATTAAGTTCAATGGTTTTTTTGCCTTTCTCCTCAGCCTTGTCGATGACAAACCCAAGCATCAGTTTCGAATATCCTTTTTTGCGTTCACAGCGCTTGAGATAGAACTTGCTGAGATAGATATCCTTTTCCCTTTCGTAGAATGCAATGAAACCGATATCCTCACCGCATCTGTCAACAAAATAATATTCATATCCGTGCTTTATCTGTTCTCTGATGGCTCTTTCGGACTGGAAAAGCTCAAGCATGTAATCGTTTTGTTCTTTTCCGAGTAAGGGATCATAATGTTCTCTTACGATAGAGGTAGCAAGCTTCGACATCCTTGTTATTTCATCATCATTGTGTGAATCAAGAAATCTGAATGTTACCATATAAGTATATTTCCTTGTCAGTCATCATTCTCGAAATAGATCGTTTTTATCTGGCCGTCTGATGAAAGAACGGCTTTGTCAAACACTTCAAGTGCCTCATTAAAGCACACTGAGGGATCCGGGAGTGCAGGGCTGTAATGGGTCAGCCACAATTCCGAACACCCGCTCTCCTTTGCGAGAACGGCAGCCTCCTTCATTGTCATGTGGAAAGACTCCTTTGCCCTCGCAAGTTTCTCGTGTTCAAACATTCCCTCGCAAATCAGAAGATCTGCATCAGATGCCATTGTGGAAATAATGTCACAAGGTCTTGTATCGGTCGCAAATGTCACATGGATGCCACGCCTGGGTTCTCCAAGAACCATATCCGGTGTGAATTCCTCCACACATTCTCCTTTTTGCAGCCTGTTCCAATATCTCATCGGAACTCCGTTCTTTTTTGCTTTTGAAACATTGAATTTGCCGTTTCTCTTAATCCTTATGTCGTATCCGAGGCACTGACATGAATGTTTCAATTCGAACGCCGTTATACAGTATCCGAAACTTTCAAAATAATCAAAATCGGTCATTTCCCTTGTGACAATTCTGAAAGGCAGTTCTTGCGCGATTCTTGTCAGGCTTTTTACTATCTCTCCCACCCCCGGAGGTCCGGCTATAATCAGCGGCTCCGTATGTCCTTCGTTTCCCATGGACAAAAGAAGTCCCGGAAGTCCGCTGCAGTGGTCTGCATGGAAATGGGTGAGCAGGATAATATTGATCTTTGCGAGCGAAAAGCCAGATTTCTTGACTGAAAGCTGGGTTCCCTCGCCACAGTCGATAAGCAGTCCTATTCCGTTGTATCTTAAATAGCAGCAACTCAGAAACCTGTCAAGTTTCGGGACTGTCCCGCCTGTGCCTGGGAGGCAAATATCAAGCATATCATCACCATCTTTATTTATGAAAATACAAAAAAATATCCCGCTCGCGGCGTTTAAAGCGATATAGAGAAACCCTGCTTGCGCAAGGATGGCGCCCTCTCCATCGGTTTGTGCTCCCAGCGTCCTTGTCGATGCGGCGGCGCAGAATGCGTGTCTCACGGCACCGGAGGGAGGTCTGCATACCCCTCGACGGAAGTCCGGGCTCCCTTTTACTCTTTGTGGGTTTTTATAATCGCTTTTATTTCGCACGCAGCAGGATACGTAACAAATCACATATCAGTCGTAAAGGATATCAAACAATTCATCATCGAATATGTCTGCTACGCTCTCGAACTCCTCATCGTCTTCTATCGTTTCCAGATAGCCTTCACCGTCATCGTCAACCAGATATTTCAGAATGATATACTCGTCGATCTCATCGATATCTGCTCCGGCTGGAATAAATGCCTTGTATACTTGGCCATCTTGTTCAAGAGTACCGAGAAGTCTGTAATCCGATTCCTTGTCATTTTCGTCTATCAAAGTGTATATTTCCGGATTGAGTTCTTCGTTTTCTTCGTTATCTATTATTTCTTCCTGCTGTTTTTTGTTATCCTTTTTATTGCTCATATCAGTCTCCAAACACAGATTTCACGAATCTTTTTGAGTTTTTAGTTTACAACTCAATTTTACTCAGGTATAATTTCTTTGTCAATAGATTTTTAAATAGTGCAAAATACCATTAATTTATTTCTTAAACAATCAATGAGGGAAAAATGGCTCAGAAAGACATTAATCCATACATATATTCGGATTCCAACAAAAGATATCTCACATACGACCGCTATATGAAAATGCGCTTCGGCGGCAAAGTTGCCAAAGTTCCCCTGGATATAGGATGCACATGTCCGAACATAGACGGATCTGCAGGATACGGAGGCTGCATATACTGCAAAAACGGCAGCTCAAGCGCCATCGGCAAAACGATAGATGAACAGTATCAGAACGGTGTGAACGTTATGAACAGGAAATGGAACAACGTAGGGTACATACCATATTTCCAGTCAAATTCAAACACATACGGTTCACTTGCACATCTTGAAAAATCATATTTTGAAGCCGCGGGACTGAAAAACGCTCTAATGGTTGACATCGCCACAAGAGCAGACTGCATCAGCCAGGAAGTGCTCGATATTCTTGAAAGGCTCTCCGAAAAAATACCGGTTACCGTGGAACTCGGGCTTCAGACGTCCAATGACAAAACAGCAGATATCATAAACAGATGTCATTCATATGAAGATTTTGTGAAAGGTTATTATTTGCTTGACAATTTGAGGAACAGGATCAATGCGGACATACATAACGACGGAGAACCGTATTCTTTTGTCAAAAAAAGATTCACTTTGTGTATTCATATAATAAACGGCCTTCCCGGTGAGATGCGGGAAGACATGCTGAAGACTGTCTCTGATGCCGCCAAGCTGAATCCTGACATGATCAAGATCCATATGCTTCACATACTTAAGGGAACAAGGATAGCAGACCTTTATCTACGCAATGAATTCAAACTTCTGGATAAAGAAGAATACGTTAGTATCACATGCGACCAGATCGAACTTCTCCCCCCTGAATGTGTAGTTGCGAGAGTCACAGGCGACGGACTTGAAGACGATCTCATTGCCCCCCTCTGGACAAGAAGAAAAACTCAGGTTGCAAATGACATAGACAAGGAGCTGTTCAGAAGGAACTCATACCAGGGTATCAATCACAATATTATGTAACACAAACAAGTCCTGCAGCAAATGGGAAGCCTATTTAATCATATAATATTCAGATTATTTGAGGATAACAATATTACCGCAGAACCACAAAATCGCAAGCCGATCTACAGAATAATCACGAAAATATTGCATATGCACTGAAGTGCTGATATAATACCGATATAAATAAATCAAGGGAGGGAATGCAATGAAGTACATATGCAACATATGCGGCTACGAATATGATGAAGAAATAGGCGATCCTGAAAAAGGAATAGCACCCGGAACAAAATGGGAAGATCTGCCTGAAGACTTCGAATGCCCGGTATGCGGAGTTTCAAAAGACAATTTTTCCCCGGCCGAGTAATTTCTCATATCGAATATCTGTAAAGAATCCGACAGACATCAGTGATATTCTGAATGTCGGATTTTGTTTTTGCTTGAGAAGTATACTGAAATATCATCAAAATGTTGATTGAAAAAGTAAATTCCACTTTGTAAGAATAAATTCCACTTTTAAAACAGAAAACAATGGGAAGTATGATATAATCGGTACAGGAGTTCCAAAAAAACAGAAAAATGGGGTAAAACAGCAATATTTTGAAGAAAAAAGGCGCAACAAAAGGATGGCGAGATGGGGAAATTTTTTCAGAAGAAGTAAATTCCACCGCGTCATAGAGGATGATATTGTATAAAATGAGATTACAAGTACATTAAATCTTCATTCCAGTCTTTGTGTACAGGTATGATAAAGTCCAAATCTGGATTTTTTAACCTACACAAATTACCTGCGGGGTCGTTGTCAACAGCAACAATGGTACGAATACGTTTAGATACTCGAAGAATTGTTTGTTGATTAGATACACCACCGATGCTTATGTAAACAGAAGAAGAGTGGTGACCTTTACACGCATGAATCAGATAAAGGCTGACAGCGTCTATAGCAGCTTCGCAAATATATGCAACGTTCGGATTATCATTTGGCAGGAAATACCAAAACTTATCCGGGCAAACTTTTCTGCAACCATGAAACTTTTTGGTGCCTGTACCGCGTATTTCGCAGTAATCATGTTGAGGATTGACAAATACTGCATTACCATATTTATCTTCATAGAGAATATTACGGGAAATCAGAAGTCGGATTAAGCTGTCTGGTAAACCACGCTTACGCAGATAAGAAATTACCCTATTAGGAATGCTAACAGGATCAGGTAAACTGAAATGATTCATAGAGACATTTTGAGTTGACGAACGAATATCAGACAATGATGTGACGGCATCAATGAATGAATAATTCAAGTACTTTACCAAAAAGTCAACAGAATTACCGTGGTCGCCTGTTGAAAAATTCATGTATCCTGGAACTCCTTTTTTTATGTAGACACTATTATGTGTTATCATAGATAATGAATTACCAACTTTCTTAAATTGGTCATT
>CACXBN010000161.1 GCA_902765885.1 uncultured Ruminococcus sp.
CTTTGGCTGGACAAACCATTATGACGAGCACGGAAAGAAGATCGGGCACAGCCGCGAGGGCCTGTTCGGGAACACGATTCATTACGACGAAAAGGGGCACAGGGTTGGATACTCCCGGCCTGGCATTATTGCCGATGAAGTCCATTACGATAACCAGCACCGCCGGGTCGGCTACAGCCGCACGGGCCTCCTTGGCTATGAGAATCATTACGATGATGAAGGGCATAAGGTAGGGCATACCAGGGAGAACATCTTCCTGGGCAGAACGACGTGGCTGAAGAAAAAGTAAACAAGTTGCATCGCAGCTCCCTAAACACTGAAGAAGATTGACCATAACGAAATTCTCAGATAAGTGCCTGCTGAAGAAATAAAAACAGGATTTTGTATTGAAACTATTCAAAATCTTGAAAAACGCAAGTTTTTCTTGCTCTCAGGTGCCAAATGTGTTATGATTATGGTATGCTTGCTGGACTTTGGGGGGAACCGTGAATGCCGATGAACTCTAATAAGCTCTGGAAGCTGCTGATTGATCGTGGAATGCTAAAGAAGGATCTTCAACAAGCTGCAGGCCTTTCTTCGAACGCAATCGCAAAAATGGGCAAAGGCGGAGACGTATCGACACAGGTCCTAAGCAAGATCTGTAAGACCCTGGATTGTGAGCTTTCGGATATTGTCGATGTCATAAAAGACGATAACTGATTCTCGAATGGAATACCAAAGAAAGGAGAGCTGCCCATGTGGTGTAAGAGTTGCAATATGGAAACGCGGGGCGAAACTTGCCCGATCTGTGGTCAGCCTACCTATGAAGATATTCCAACAGAGATTTACTGGTGCAAAAAATGCCGAGTTCCAATTATCCAAGAACCAAAGCAAGCTGACAAGGGCTATTGTCCCCACTGTGGGGGGAAAACAAGATATCTGACCGTTGATTTGAGGCCTGTGTTTCCAGAAGAGCGTCTCCTTGTGGAAATCCTTCTGGACAAGCCAGTCAATAGTCTTGCCCATACATCTGTATGGGCTGAGGCTAACCGTTATTATATCGACGGCAAATCTACTCCTCTCCCTTTAAAAACGTTTGCTGAGGCAGACACGGATGCGATTGCAAAGGAGCTAGAGAGCAGATTGCTTCTAAATGATGGCTCTTTTTTTCTGGAGATGATCGACAAGTTCGCTTTAGCGAACAAGCACCACCTCAACGCTATAACGGAAGAGGCCTACGAATTTGTCCGTAAAACTGCGGCTCACTTTCCCCGCGAAAACGTCGTTATTTCGTTTTCAGGCGGTAAAGATTCGACAACCACTGCTGACGTTGTCCTCAAAGCGCTGAGTGATCCGAATATTGTCCATATCTTTGGTGATACGACGCTTGAGTTTCCTTCAACAGTCGAGTATGCCAAGCGATATCGGGACAATCACCCCAATGCCATCTTTCTTGTCGCCAAGAATGAGGAGCAGGTATTTTCGAAGGTCTGTGAGGATATTGGCCCCCCAGCGCGAATGATGCGGTGGTGTTGTTCTATGTTTAAGACTGGTCCCATCACCCGGACAATTAATAGTCTGTACCGGAACCAGCAGATTCTTACTTTCTACGGCATCCGAAAAGTCGAGTCCGTCAGCCGCAGTAAGTATAATCGCGTTGAAGATGATGCGGAGTCGGTCAAGATTCAACAGCAGACAGTTGCGTCTCCGATCTTCTTCTGGAAGGACATTGATATCTGGCTCTATCTTCTCGGTAAGAAGGTAGATTTTAATGAAGCATATAGGCTGGGTTATGACCGTGTCGGCTGTTGGTGTTGCCCGAATAATAACCAGCGGGCACAGTTTCTCTCTCGGATTTATATGCCGGAGCGTTCCAAGGCGTGGCGTGATTTTTTGATACGCTTTGCTGAGTCCATTGGTAAGCCCGATGCAGAGAAATACGTTGACGAGGGAAAGTGGAAGGCTCGTCAGGGTGGCAATGGCCTTGCCTCGGCAGGGGATGTGAAAATCCGTTTCACCAACTGTACTTCAGAGGAGAACGCGAGGATATATAAGACGTATGCAGAACGGATTTATAAAGAGCTGCTCGATGTCTATACCAAAAGTGAAGCCGAGATTCGTGAACGGCTTGAGAGGACGATTAATGATATTTTCAAACAGATTTACGAGGGTGGTTTATCCTTGACCATCGATGAGAACTACCATATCTCTGTTTATGCTGATGATTATGACGGAGACGTGGAAACTTCGACTGCCCAAAGCATCTCTGTCATCTTTGCTTTTATTACCGGTATAATAAAGATGGCGCGCGAGAACAGAAATGCAACCGACGCTGACGCGCAATTGCTGTCCTCGGAACCCTACCCGCTAGTCATGGATGCACCGTTGTCTGCGTTTGACAAGCGCAGAATCAAGACGATTTGTAAAGCTCTTCCCGAAACTGCGGAGCAGGTCATAATCTTCATAAAAGACACAGACGGCGATCTCGCGGAGGAATATATGGGTGACCGAATCGGTAGCAGACATCGGTTTAACAAGGTTAATGAGTTCGAGACTATGTTGGACTAAAGGAGGCGAGAGTATATGTTTGATAAACAATATCGCTTCAGTGGAATACATGCAGAAAAAGTCAAAAGACTTGTTGGTGTGTTTGACGGGACAAGTAATGCGCAAATTTTCAAAAGAAATGTTGATGTGTACTCTAATGCCCCGTTGATCGGTTTTCTTTACGGTAGAAGAGCTGATCTTGATCGGACAAAGAATCCGGAAACCGGAGAAGTTTACAACCAGAACGTTATGGGTGACCGAGTCATGATGTCTAGCCTTGAGCTGATGTTCAATTTCCAGCTGATCATGTTGTTGGATCGTGACTATGAGCCAGATGAAGATAAGCGTATTGACAAGGCATTCCGCCATCCTGGACAAGACCCAAATGATGAGGCACGCTTTGACGAGTATGTACGCGGTGGGATTGATGTCCTATACGAGAAACTGATTGAGGGCTCAAAAGAACCGGAGGATTATGTAGATAGACTCTTCGACTTCATCGATGAATTTGAAGATAGGTTTAATGCAGAAGTGGATGTCCCCGAAGTTTTGAATAAGTGTATGGCTTAAAACGGAGGAAGATATGGAAAGGAATAATCGTCAGCAGGCTCTGGACCAACTGCTCAAGATAGCAGGATCAAAGGGTTACGTGACTGTTGATATCATAATGAGTTGCGCTGACGATTATTCACTTTCCATAACCGATTTGGATTGGCTGTCCAGTGAAGCTGTCACTCGAAATATTATCGTCTATGATACAGAGCCTGTAAATCAGGAAATCGATGAAGATGAAGCATCTGATGGTTATTCCCAATCAGACTATGAGGCCATCTATACTGAGATAGTTAGGATAAGCCCGGAACTGACGCATTTCATTGAAGAAGTCAAAGCAATTAGGCCGCCCCAGCCCAAGGAAACGGCTCAATTAAAATACCTTTCCGCAGAAGGCAATGAGTTTGCCCGGAAACGTATGATCGAAATGCATCTGAGAATTGCTCTCAGACTTGCATTGCAACGTTCAAAAGCATATGATTTTGATTTGGAAGAAGCGGTAAGCCTTGCTTGCGGAGGCCTGATTATTGCTGTGGATAAATACGACCCATACACGAACGGGCCTTTTTCTTCTTATGCCTCACTGTGGATACTGCAAAATATGTCTCGTTCTCAACCTTATCAAAATGCACTAATCTATTTTCCTCATAATAGGAGAGAGCTCTATTATGTGGCATACCCCCTTCTCAAGGAGAGGGGGTGCCTAGAGTGCGATAAATACGAAACTTGTTCAGATATCCGCCAAACAATCAGCTTGAAGCTAAATTGTGCACCAGACCAGGTAGAAGACATCCTTTCTATGTCAAGGCCATCAATTTCTCTAAATACAATAGTTGATAACGAATCATTGGATGAGTACAGAATACACTCTTTATATGGAGATGATGGCAAGTATTCAGACGAGGCCCTAGACGAATGGGTATCAGAGCGAATGCTGAGTGAGCAAATAAACCATATTCTTGATACCCTTACGCCAAGAGAAGAAAAGGTGATTCGGCTAAGATTTGGCTTTATTGATGACATGCCTCAAAGCCTTGAAGAAGTAGGAAAAGTTTATAACGTAACAAGAGAACGGATACGCCAAATTGAAAAGAAAGCAATGAAAAAACTTCATCATCCTTCTCGGACGAAAAGGCTAAAAGACTATTTGTGATGTTTATATATTTATGTAGTTTGACAAAACAGGCAACAATGAGGGCCGATTTAAAAGCGTTTCTTGTTAACATCCAAATTGCACACAATAGGTTTTTTTCACTCGAAAGCACCCTGCGAAAGTGTAGAAAAATGATTGAAGATCATGAAGATCATAATGAAGACATTAATGATTGACGAGGTGAATCAACGCAAATGAAGGCTAATTACCAGATCACTATCGAAGAACTCCTTCTGCGAGAACAGCTTGCTTCAATTCCTGGCAGAATTGCATATATAGATGAATGTGGCAGTTTCGGCTTCGATTTTGAAAAAGAAGGAACCTCACAGTTTTATGTTCTCACTGCCATTGTTATAGAATCTTCAAGAATTGACGAATTCCATCGGCAATTCGAAGAAATAAAAAAGAATAACGGGTTTGCGAATACGGAGCTGAAATCCAGTAGTCTTAGCGACGGGAAAAGAAATAGAATTGTTTCACAGTTATTGCCAATGGATTTTAGAATTGTCTTGTTTATTGTCGATAAAAAACGAATGCAAGATGGTACTCCGCTAAGTAACTATAAACAGACTTTTATCAAAAACATGAATAGCCGAATGCATCGAATGCTTTATCGAGCATATCCCAAATTGAGGATTCTGATGGATGAAACAGGATATCCTGAATTCCAACAGTCATTCAGAAATTATGTTGCTGCAAATCGTGGACAGTATAATATATTCAATGAATATGACTTTGATTTTATTGATAGTAGAGATGAAGCATTGGTTCAGTTGGCAGATTTTATTGGAGGTAGTATTACAAAGTGGTTGATAAATAAGCAGTCCACCAACTATCTCGAAATGCTTCGTGGAAAAATCACAGCCATTGAAGAGTTCCCAAGTACGTTTGAACCGTATTGGGGAGAAACAAATCCAGACAACTATAAATATGACAGATCAATATATTCCTTGGCCGTGAAATGCGCACGTGATTATATTACCAAATACGAGAGAGATAATTCTGATGATAAAAAGGCCCAAATAGCAACGCTGAGATATTTGTTGTTTTATGTGATAAATGTAAATCCGACTCGTTATGTATATTCTGACGAACTCCTCCAGAATATACAGCAGAACATAAGTAGGAAGGCAACAAAAGAGTTCCTTTTCCGCAGAGTCATAGCACCCATGCGGGATGGGGGCGTAATCCTTGCCAGCTGTGTTCATGGCTATAAGATACCCATATCAGTAGAGGATATTACCACATACCTGAACCAGACGACCTCTACTGTAGGTCCAATGCTTCACAGAATGGGGATTTGCAGGCGACTCATATTGCAAGGTACTGACAATAACCTCGATATACTAGGGAACGAAGCGTTTCTTAAGTACAAAAGGCTCTTTGAATGAGTAGCGTTACTAGAAATCTAGAGTGGATGTGATGCGTAGCAATCAACAGCCGCCCAGATCACCCCGGACGGCTGTTTTCCCGCTCAAAATTGCCCTTTCAGCGGCGTCCCTGTTTTCAACCACCTTTCCGTGAAGAACCGAAAAAGCCTGCCGCGCATGGTCGCGGCAGGCTTTTTGGCGTCCGTTACCAGAAGAAGGGGAACTCGGTGAAGATCCACTTCCCGGCCACCAGCTCGCTGACGAATTCCAGCTTGACCGGCTCGTCGGCGGAGAGGTAGCAGACGGTGACGGTGTACACGCGCTTTTTCTCGGTCTCCTCGGTCAGCTCGAAGAAGGCGTCGGAGATGTCCGGGTCGATGGGGCGGGCCAGCGGGCTGGTCTCCAGCGTGCGCCCGAACAGCCAGCCGTCGATGTCGTGATAGGTGCCCCAGGCCCAGAGCGACTGGGAAATCTCCGTGGAGAAGTATTCATCCAGCCGGGCCTGCATCCCCTCGGTGCTGCCCAGGGTTTCGTCCAGCACGGGGTACACGCCGTCCTCCTGGGCGGGGGCGTTGGTATCCACCTCCAGGGGATTCATGACGAACCAGGAATAGACCTCCATGGCGTCCAGAATGGTCTGGCGCACCGGATCGACGGGTTCCTCGGGCAGGTCGGCGGCTTCGGGCGCGGCAGGCGCTTCGGCCAGGGCGGGGCAGACGCCCAGCAGCGCGAGGACGAGGAGCAGAGCGGTCAGTTTCTTCATCGGATATGTCCCTTCTTTCTGTGTCGGTGTGTGTCCAGGAACCATATGCCAGCGGCCGGGGCGATCCGCCTCACAGGCCGCCGAACCACGCGTTGATGAGGAAGGCGTTGTCCACATGATGCACGCCGGTCCAACCCACCCGCTCCGGCACGGCGATGTCCAGGCTGACGCCCAGCGCGTGCAGCCGCGCCTGCATGGTTTCCGGCGCCACATCGGCCTCCAGCGGCAGGCGATAGCGACTCAGGCAGTCCGCGATGCGGCCGGCGGTGCCTCGGGTGGTGAGGCCCAGATGCTCGCCGTGCCGGGCGACGGTCAGCATACCCACGCCCACGGCCTCGCCGTGCAGCAGGCCCCGGTAGCGCTGGGCGGTCTCGATGGCGTGACCCACGCTGTGGCCCAGCATGGCCCGTTGCCAGCCCTCGCCCACCAGCGGGCGCTTGATCTCCAGACAGCGCCAGGCGATTTCCTCCATCCGCGCCTCCACGGCGGCCCGGCCGCTCAGCGTTTCCAGCAGGTGGAACAGCGCCGCGTCCGCCGCGCAGCCGCACTTGATGACCTCGCCCATGCCGCTGAAGAATTCCCGGTCGGGCATGGTGGCGGTGGTCTGCGGGTCGATCAGCGCCAGCGTGGGCGGGAAGAAGGAGCCGATCATGCGGGAGCCGGGCTTGTATTCCATGGCGGTCTTGCCGCCCACGGCCCAGTCCGCCATGCCGATGAGGGTGGTGGGCACCTGCACCAAGCGCACCACGTCCCGGTAGTTCCAGGCCGCGTAGCCGCCGGTGTCGCACAGCGAGCCGCCGCCCATCACGATGAGCGCGTCCTCCCGGCCCAGCTGCAGCGCGGCCATGCGGTTGGATATCTCCCGCAGCGCGTCCAGCGTGGCCGGATAGCCGCCCGCCTTCAGCACCAGCGCTTCGGCGCGGATGTCCGCGGCCTCCAGCGAGCGCAGCACCCGCCCACCGTACAGTCGATTCACGTTTTCGTCGGTCACCACCAGCGCGCGGCGGGGGTGGAGGTGTTCGTTCAGCCGGTCGCCCAGCCGCCCGGTGAGCCCGTTTTCCAGAATGATGTCGTAGTGATAGGCGCCCGCGGACGCCCTGACGGTCTGCAAGAATCTGTCACTCCATTCAGCCCAGGATGGGATTGCGCGCCGCCTCGCCGGGCCGGCGCGGGAAGGATTTGGGCGTGGCGCCCGTCTTTTTGACGGCGCACAGCCGGTGATCCCAGTCGCGCCCCGGAATGGGGGCGGGAAAGCACTCGGCGCCGCCCGCATTCAGCCGCTTCATCGCGGCGGCGGAGGCGGCCAGCTCCTCGTCGAGCGAGGGCCCCTTGTAGGCGATGAACCGCCCGCCTGGCTTCACCAGCGGCAGCGCCAGCTCCATGAGCACCGGCAGCGCCGCCACCGCCCGGGCGGTGACCCGGTCGAAGGCGTCGCGATAC
>CACXBN010000162.1 GCA_902765885.1 uncultured Ruminococcus sp.
CCCCTACTGTATTCTTATCTGTCATTGCTCAAAATGGCCTCAACCGCAGAAGAAATATTGTACTCCCAGTTTTTTATTCTGCTTCTATATTCGGAGGCAAAATTTTTAGTTCTGTGAGTCATCATTTTAGAAAGCAATTCGCCCGGTCCGCCATAGATATATCCGAAATCATAAACAACACCTTTGTTTATGATATCAAGCATATTTGCGTCATTTTCCTCATCTGCAGCTCTGCCCTTAAGCGCACTTTCATAAAGTGCGGGTGTAACACTCTGCCATGCTTTCCAGTTCATAACCTCAAGCACTGCTCCTGTAAGCTCTCTGTTTTTGCAGCTTAACAAGAGTCCCAGAGTACTGCCTGAAGGGTCAGTACAGGTATAATAATCTTTCTGCATTTCATCATATTTCGGATACGGAAGGATTCCGAACCTGTCCTGCATTTCCTTAAATGATGTCAGGCATGCCCAGAACTGCGAATACATGAACATTGCTCTTCCGTCAACGAATATCTCATTATGAGTCGACCAGTCAAATGTTGGAAGGACAGACGTAGGATCTCCATAAATAAGCTCATATACCTTTTCCACTATCGACGTGACTTTTTCCGTATGCACATCGATATACGGCACATCATTCTCATCTCTCGATGTAGTCATTTCACCGCACGAGTACAGGTAAGGAACCGCGTAACTTGAAGTCTGGGCAACAAGTCCGAATTGGTCGTTTTTATCAGCTCTCTGGTTGCCGTTCATGTCAATATAACCTATACGGGAAAGCCTTATGAATTCATCCATGGTCCACTTTCCGTCATATACCAGATCATATAGATTCGGCACCACAGATGCATATTCATCTGTGAGTTTTTTGTTGAAGTATACGCAGTATGTGCACTTTACTTCGTTGACGTTCACTGCTCCTACAATCATGAAACTTCTGCCTTTGACATTCACTGCCTTCCTTGCAGTCTGATTATACCATTCTGCATCCAGATCCATATACGGCATTGTTTCCCAATCCAGCAGGTATCCGTCAGTTGCAAGCCAGCCTATGTGGTTGTACGGAGCAGAGACCACGGAATAGGTATCGTCTCCCATTGCTACAAGTTCAGCAGGGTCAGCGCCTTTGTCCTCATATAAGATCTTTACATTGAGTCTGTTTTCCGTATACTCATTCATGTTATACAGAGCCGCCTCAAGCTGGTCAGCAGTTAATTCCTCTGGTCTCCAAGAAGGACCATTTCCTTCTCCTACTATCATTCCAAAGGTTTCTCCTCTGAAATCAATATCTCCGACCTGATCCTTTATAAGCGAACGTTCATACATCATCCGCTGCACACCAGTCAGTGTGCTGGCATATTCTTCAGCTTCCTTTGATGTATCCTCTGTTTCTCTTTTACCGCCGTCAGTTGTTTTGCCATCGCAGGCAACCGCACCTATGAGCATAAGAAGACAAAGGACGATTAAAATTACACGTGTGTAGAATTTCATAATATTCGCCGAAAAGACTATCTTTTCCTTTCTGTAATACTTAACACAAAATCCGTGATTATATGCTGATTATACATAACTTCACCTGACTTTTCAATATTAATTGATGATTGATTTGACATTTTATGTTTATTGCATATACAGGCATTACAACGGATTCACGGCCACAAACACCTTGAATTAATTTGACTTTTTGAGTAAAATAACGATATAGAAAAATAAACCTTCAGGAGAATCAAAAGTGAACACGAAAGATAATATAGAATGCACAGAATCGCTACTCGAGTTTATCAGAAAAAGTCCAACGGCATTTCAGGCTGTTGATGAAATTTCAAAAAGACTTGAAGCATCTCACTTCATAAAACTTAATGAGGCTGAGCATTGGAGTCTTGATCCCGGAAAATATTATATAACCAAAAACGGCTCGTCAATCATTGCTTTCGTTATTCCCGAATCAGATGCAAAGTCGTTCATGGTGGCCGCAAGTCATTCAGACAGTCCAATGTTCAGGCTGAAGCCCAGATCTGAAACGGAAGCCTTCGGAAAGTACATTAAGCTTAATGTTGAAGGTTATGGCGGGATGATCATTTCATCATGGGTAGACAGACCTTTGTCCATTGCAGGAAGAGCAGTATACAGGGACGGGACCGCCATCAGGACAAAATCCGTAAATGTTGACAGGGATCTTATGGTCATTCCGAATGTTGCCATCCACTTCAACAGAGAAATTAACAACGGATACAAATACAATACCGCCGTCGACATGATGCCGCTTTTCGGAGGCATAGAATCCAAGGGCTGGCTTTCAAAAATAATATCAGACTGTGCCGGTGTGGATGAAAGCAATCTTTTATCTTACGATATGTTTCTGTATAACAGAACCCCCGGTACGATATGGGGAGCACAGAATGAATTCTTCTCTTCTCCCAGAATTGACAATTTACAATGTGCATACTCAACTCTTGAGGGTTTTATAAACGCATCCCTCAGGGAAAACCTGAAATCCGTTCCCGTATATGTTTGCTTTGATAATGAAGAAACCGGATCCGCTACCAAGCAGGGTGCAGCATCGACGTTTTTAAGAGACACTTTAACAAGAATCTGCGAAGGCCTGGGCTCTGATCTCTATACAATGCTTCCCTCCTCTCTTATGCTTTCAGCAGACAATGGACACGCAAAACATCCGAATCATCCCGAATTGTCTGACCAGATCAATTCTCCCGACATGAACAAAGGTGTTGTTATAAAATACAACGCCTCTCAGAAATATGCAACGGATGCCGTTTCATCTGCTCTGTTTTCCGAAATATGCAAAAATGCCGGAGTTCCTGTCCAGTATATGGCCAACAGAAGCGACA
>CACXBN010000163.1 GCA_902765885.1 uncultured Ruminococcus sp.
AACCAGAGACTGGATATTCTTTGAGTCTCATCGCGAAGAGATCACGATTCATTAAGCGGCGAAGTATGCATTTGATGAACTGGGCGTGAAACGGATTCCGAGGTGAAGGATCTGAATGCGGAATACGTCAGATTTCTGGTGGAGAAAAACCAGACCTTCGCTGAATATCGGGAGGCCAGGGATGATGTGAAGGAAGATCTCATCGTACAGGAAAACCTCGCTTTCCTCTATGAAGCAGAACGTAAGGAAAATGAGGCTGGCCGGAAACGGCAGCAGGAACAGGAACGTTAAGAACACCGACTCAGGTATCTGCTAAACAGCAGGTGCGCAGGGTCGGTTTTTTTATTTTTTAGATAATAAGGATATTGGAATCCGTGGTTCCTGATAAGTGTCCTGTTGGGGACGGGCAGCAAAAAATCAGTTTTGTACATAAGGGGGTGGAAGTGTCCCAACAAATTTTGAGTTCGTCGAAGCTTGGGAAAAAGTTCGGGGGTGACCGGAGACTCTACTTGCGAAGAAATTTATCGTTGATGATTTCAAAACAAATGCAAAAATCTTTTTATATGTCGCTTAGGAGTGACATCACAAAGTTGACATTCTTCGCTTTTTCTTATAGAGTATATTTGGTTTTTAATATCTAATTGAAGTGTAAAAACTCATGCAGAGAGGTCATTATGGAATACTATTCTATTAATAAACTGCAGCTCGTTGGAAGTTTCTATCAATTGGATTCAAGGTCTGTGTAAAGATGATCGGATACCTGATGCTTACCGAGTTATACCTATACCCTGTCAGAAATCAACACCAAGATCAAGGATGATGCTCCCTGTGATTATATTGGCAATATGAAGAAACAGGTTGCTGGTGAAGGCAGCTTCTACGGTAGTATCACTACGATGAGAGACCTATAAGCAAACTTTGCTGAAGACTGCATCCCGAGTGAGTTGAGAATATGGACATTTTTGAATATCCTCAATTTTTGGAGACGCGTAGTACGATGATGTCGGAGTATATCCGGGACTAATATCTCAGCCCGGACTGATGCATGAAATACTCTTTATAGTGAGAGGATTAAGACTAGTGTGTTTTTGCTTTCAAAGTGACCGAATTATGTATGTATAGGTATTAGAAGGTAGGTGATAGAATGGCCATTTATGCAAAAATCAATAAAGATACGTTGCTATTTATACGCCTTCAAAAGCAAATATCATTTAATTATATAGAAAGAATTGCTAAGTTTGATGAAGAGAAAATGTCATGTTGGGAAGATTTAACTAGCAAGAAATTTCCGACAATAAATCAAGCGAAAACATTGGCAAGATGCTACCATGTTCCATTCGCGGGATTCTATATGAATTCCTCTGACATTAATATTAAACGACTTCCCGTAATGAGGAATTTACGTACTCTTCAGTGGGCAGATGTTGATAATACTGCCTTGAATTTGGCGATTCTTGATTTAATGGATTACCGCGAATTGTTAGTTGTTTCTAAGAAAGAACGTGGCGAGGAAATTCCTTCTTTTGATTTATCATTCTATGGAAACAATCCGATTGCTTGGGCAAGATATATTCGAAAGAAAATAGGATTATCCAAAGAAGATCAGTTTAAATGTAAATCAGCAAGAAAACTATACCTGCTAATCAGAGAGCGTGTAGAAAATTGTGGAATCTTTATTCATTGTTTTACAGGTTTACCAGTTGAAGAAGTTCGAGGAATTGCTGTTTACGATAATGATGATATGCCGATAATAGGCATTAACGAAAATGATAGGTATCCAGCCAAATCCTTTTCTATTATTCATGAACTAGTTCATATCATAAAGAGAAGTACTGCAATCTGTAATGAGATGAATAATTCGTTTTCTGCGGAAAGGGAGGAGCAATTTTGTAATGCAGTAGCAGGAGCAGTGTTAGTTCCAAAAGACTTTTTTCAAGATCAATTGGAAAGAGTAGAAAAAAACGGAATAGATATGTTGGTTATAGAGACTTTAGCAAAAAGGTTTTCTGTTAGTAAAGAAGTGATAATTAGGAGAATGCTAGATTACGAAAAGATCAGTCGGGATGACTATAATGTTTACGCAGATGAGATACATAGACAATTCGAAATTGAAAAAAACAACGCCAAATTAGATCGAAAAGCAACAGGAAAAAGTATTCCCCGTAATATTCCGCGGGAAACAGTGGATCGAACTAGTACACTTCTTTGTAAGACTTTTTTGCAGGGATACCAAACAGGAGCATTTGATAAACAGGATATTTCTAGGTATTTGGGGATTAATCAAAAGCATATAAGTGGCTTTTTGAGGGAGGTGACAAAATGGTAAGTGGTGATATCACCTATATTATGGACACCTCTTCAATTCTATCGCAGAAGGATGACGAGGCTCACAGAAGATCATTATTTAGACTAATGTGGAAAAATATTGATAATTTGATTTCCGAAAAGAGAATAGTCACATGTTCGGAAATACTGGAGGAAGTTAATGATAAGGAATTAAAAACGTGGTTTAAACAATTAACAGGTGTTGTATTACCTATAGACGATGAAATCCAAGAGAATGTTAGAAAGGTGGTTACGACCAATCCACAACTGATAGATTTTAAAAATGTTAAGTCGTCTGGTGATGCATTTTTAATTGCAACTGCAATGAAATATGGTTATACAGTAATCACAGAGGAGAACAAGAGAGGCGAGAAAAAGATACCTTATGTATGTAATAATCTCGGCATTTCTTGTGTAGATATTTTGGGACTCTGTGAGCAAGAAGGATGGACTTTTTAATCTAATACTTAGATTTGAGGTTGTTATGTGGATCCTGATGCTTGGCAACGGCTGTACATTTACTAAAGATATGCTTACTATATTGGTAGAACTCATTGGCGTGTAGGTCGGATAGAAATTCTATGAGCTGGCTGATTCCAGGGGCCTGTATGCAGAGGATAGCTAGCATCCGAGCGAAGCTGGATTCCATCTCGTTATCGAGACCATTGTTGCCGTGATCAAAGTGGATTAGGAAGAATAGTAAGCATCTATTCCGACCGAAGTCGATCCGAACATGAACAGAAACGACATTCGTCTGCGTGTACTGTATATGTGTCAGGTGCTTCTGCGGCATACCGATGCAGAGCATCAACTGGCGCCCAATTAGATCCGAAGCATCATGAAAAATGAGCAGGGCATTACCATGCCCCGGACGACCGTTCCACGTGATATAGAGAGGCTAAAGGCTGTAGGATTTGGTGTCCATACCAAACGGTCATGTAAATACAAATATTATTTGGAGGACAGCAATGTTGAACTTCCTGAACTAAAGTTACTGATTGACGCTGTGGAATCCTCCAAATTCATTACAGAAAAGAAAAACTGGTTGCAAATGGAGAAACTTCTGATGCTGACCAGCGAAATCAGTGCCGTGAAGTTGAAGAGGAACCTGTATACGTCAGGCTGAGTAAGATCCGTGAATGAAAAGAGATATTATATTGTTGATGCCATTAAGAAGGCAATAAATTGCTGTAAAGTGGATATCTTACTTCTACACCGATCTCGACGGCAAGAAGGAGCTGATTCTGTTGAAAGAACGAGAGCCTTACATTGTTAGTCCGTACATTCTAATCTGGAACAGCGACTGCTTTTATCTGATCTGCTGGAGCCATGAGCAGGGAGAAACACGGACGTATCGTGCGGACTGGATTCCGAAAACACAGGATACTCTACGAGATGAAGAACAGCCGGTGCCAGATGATTTCGATGTTGCCCGCTATACTTGGGAAGTCTTCCGCATGAACGACGATGAAGAGCTTGAGGAAGTGACTTTTCTCTATGCGAACGAAGTCATGAAGGGTGTTCTGGGAAAAATCGGTATGTATTTCACCGTCAAGAAGGAGGATCTAGAACCTCTCCGCACGAAAGTGAAGGTCTGCACCTTTCCTACTTTTTGCAGCTGGGTGCTCCAATGGGGAGCCAAGGTGCGAATAGATGGGCTAGCAGATGCAGTGACGGAATATAGAAAGATAGCCATGTTTTAGGTATATGAATAATGAACTTGTAATCTATGACTATTGTGGATTAAAGGCAGGTGAGGGCTTATAGGATTTAGTAAATCTTCTTTCATGATCAGAGATTATGAAAACATTCGTCGAATACTGCGGGAGATATATATTTATGGCTGTTTCACTAAAGATGACTACATTGAGATGGGATTTAGTGGCAGAAAGGTTGATAAAGAACAGCAGAGAATAGGCGTGTATCTTCCAGACAAATTTATTAAAAAACGGCGCATTAACAAAAAAGTAATTCAATACTGCCGTTATAACATATCAGATAGTACGAATAATTATCTTGCAGAGACCTACCGCAATAAGTCTTTTACAATGTTGGATCTACTATCATATTTTTATATTCTGCAGATATTAGGAGACGGCGTGGAACGGACACTTCAAGAAATTCTGGAAGAGATGCCTTTTGATAATGCAGATGTTGAATTTACAAAAGATAACCTTCGGGTTAAGCTGGACGAGCTACTGGAAAACCAGTTCCTGCAAACAAAGCGTGATGACAGAAATGTAAGGTATCAGGTGGCTGATGATATTTGGGAGGGCTTTTTGGACGAAGAACTCCTTGAATTATTAACGTATTTGGAGTTTATCAAGAATGTGTCTCCAGTAGAGATGCCATATTACTTCTTGCAGCGCAGATTGAAGCTGTACTTGTTTTCAGAAAGAAAGATCAGGACTGACAGTAAGAGCCCGTTCCAGTTCAAACATAACCATATCTTTAACTCTTTGGACAATGACATTTTAATAGAATGTCTGAGTGCCATTCGGGCAAAATATTCTTTGATAATAGAAAAGGATGTCGGTAAAGAGGCAATAGCTGCTTTACCTATCAAAGTGATACATGACTCTACATACGGACGTCAGTACCTAATGTTTTATAATGTCGGCAGACAAATGATAAATGGCGTTCGTATAGATCATATTAAAAAGGTTAAGATAGGAGAACATTTTACTAAAGAGGAAATGGACTTGGTGGAAGTCAACCTGAATTTTGATGATTTCTGCTGGAATATGTCCGGCATTAATGAAGATCCACAAGATGTAATTGTTCGTTTCTATTTTGATGAAAAGAAAGAAGAATTTATCCTTAACCGTCTCATCAGGGAAGGACATAATGGCACTATATCAAAACTCAAGGCCGGTGTTTATGAATACCGGATTTCTTTACGTGACCCAAAAGAAATTATTCCTTGGATCAGAAGCTTTGGGGAAAGGGCACAGGTTATCAGCAGTGGAGATTTTGAAATCGAAAAAACGATAGAGGAAGACTGGGAAAAGGCGGTGAATAAGTATGAAGCTCTTTCACGAATCTGAAAATAAATACTATGAGCTGCTTTCTTATCTGGTTAATGAACATAAGGCCTTTACTGACAAGGAGATAATTGTCTGCCTTGATCAAAGACTGGGCGACAGCCATGATTACGATATTGAAGATTCTTTATTTGATCATGATCCGGATAAAGCGACAATATTTACTTATGAGAACGGAGAATACAGACCTGTTCTAGAGGGAAGGCTTCCGATAAGGACGAACCGTATTGAGAATCAGGCGTTTCGATCTTTAGCCGACAGCCCTTTTGCAAGACAATTTCTTTCGGAAAAAGTTATAGAAAAGATCAGATCTTCCGCAGCTCATATAGATTCGGAATGGACACCGGAAGATATCAGAATAAAGAGTCAGTCTGCGGCAGGGATTTCCTCTGATGAAGCAGTTTATCAGGAGACATTGAAGACCATTATTGCAGCCATCAGCAGCCACCATGCGATCCGCTATGATAATGTTCTGCCTGGGAAATATGAATTCAGAGATTCGGTCATTTTCCCAGTTCGTATAGAGTATTCGTTTATCAACGATATACTCAGAATATGTGCATACAGTGAGGAGGAAGACAGATTTATCAAGCTGAATCTGACGTCAATGAGCAACGTCAGTATAATGGCAGATACGATGGATAATCTCGAAGATGAATATAAAGAATTCTTGGAGCTGAATACAAAAAAAGTGGTTTTGGACGTTGAGCCTGTTGGTCACGTGATTGAACGCTGTTTCAGAATCTTCTCTTTTTATGACCGGCTGGCAAGATATGACCGAGAGAATAAAAAGTATACATTGGAAATCAGCTATTTAAAAAGTGATGAAGCAGAAGTTATCAGGGATATATTGTCACTTGGTGGATATGTAGTGGTCACAGAGCCGAGAAGAATTCAAAAAGAGGTTTATAAGCGGATTGTACAGGCAAGAGAAAGATACCGGTAAGTTCGCACAGTTTTTTTAATTTCAGATGACCGGTATTGACATATGATTAGGATGTAAGAAAAAGATGGAGGATCTGACATGGGATTGAATGATTTTACAATAACAAAAGAACGGGCACTTCCGATTTTTATCCTGGCTGACACGAGCGGCAGCATGAAAGGTGAGAAAATCCAGGCGGTGAATCTTGCTGTACGGGACATGATTGCAACTCTCCGTAATGTCAATGATATAAGAGGCGTATTCAAAATCAGTATAATCACGTTCGGAGGGGACAAGGTTATTGTTCAGCAGTATCCGACGGATGTAAGGGATATTGAGTTTAATGAGCTTGAAGCGGCGGGAAAGACTCCGATGGGAGAAGCTATTCGTGTTGTTACAGAATTGATAGAGGATAAGGAAATTGTGAAATCCAGTGACTATCTTCCTACAGTAGTTCTTCTCAGTGATGGTTATCCGACAGATTTTGATGGTTCGGCATCTGCTTCTCTGGAGCAGTATCTGGAATGGGAACCGATAAAAGGGATGCACGAGGGGCCGAGGAGCCAAAAATGCATGCGTGTTGCCATGAATGTTGGTGGAGGATCGGACAAAACGATGCTTCGGGCATTTTTATATAATGGAACAGAGCCTATGTTGGCAACAGACGCTGAGGATATTGCCAAACTCTTCAAGTGGGTAACTATGTCTACAATCAGCAGAATGTCCAGTATCAATCCTGATGATGTAAAAAGCTTTTTAAGATTTGATGATGAAGATGATGACGAAGTAATTGTATGATGCAGATATTTCATGACAAAAACCTATTTATAGCTGTATACAGTAAAACTGGGTCCGGACACTTTTCCAGAGGCGAGGAAAACCAGGATCGCTGTTTGTATGGCCGAATCGGGAAAAACACATTTTATCTTGCTTTGGCAGACGGGGTTTCATCTGCGCTTTATGCGGAAGAGGGTGCTGAGGCGGCCGTGCAGACAATAAAGATCGTTAGTGAGGATATCGCAGCCGGCAAGATGGCAGTTGATAATCTGAAAGACCTGCAGACCATGATTGTAAGAA